>JAMCQR010000016.1 GCA_023379555.1 Thermoplasmatota archaeon
CCTTCACCCCTGCTCCAGACAGTGAGACGAACGAATCCATCGCGACGTTCAGACCCACGTGCTTCATGAAAACGAATGACCTCAGTCCTCCAGCAGATGCTGCGGAAGCTACCTCCAGAGCAACCTTTTCGTTTGTAGAAAATTCGAATTTTATTCCAATCCTGTCCGATAACTTATAGAGAACATCGCCTATTTCCGAACTTGGAGTACCTGGATAAGCTGCTGCGACAGACACTCCAGCTTCGTACAATCCCCTTACGACTGCTTCGTTTCCAAGGAGAAATTCCATTTTTCCCTCAGAACCAAGAAGCAAGTCGTATGCCATTCTACGACTGCTCCTTTTTCAGGAGATATGACCATCTCTCGTTGACCGATTCTTCGATCACCTTGATCTCGTCCTCCTTCAGGTGTGCAAATCTCCCCTGCAGAGACAGGTAATCCGTCAACCGAGCTGTCTTGCTGGGTTTGAATAGAGAAAATTTACCATTCTTGAATTCATAGAGCGGGAACACTTTTGATTCAACCGCAAGTCGGGAGATCTTTACGGTATCAGCCGAATTGTGATACCATCCTGGCGGGCATGGTGAGAGAATCTGTATGAACTTTGGGCCCTTGATCGACTTGGCTATTGATATCTTTCTCTCTAGGTCTTCCGGGTACCCGATCGTAGCCGTAGCAACATAGGGAACATTCTGTGCTATCATGAGGTCCGCTACAAACTTCTTGTTCTGTTTCTTGAAATCTCTTTTCATTCCGACAGGAGTCGTAGTTGTCCATGCTCCGTAAGGAGTACTGCCGCTTCTCTGGATTCCGGTATTCATGTATGCCTCGTTATCGTACATGATATAGATCACGTTGTGGCCCCTTTCCATAGCGGCACTCAGTCCCTGCAGACCGATATCAGCAGTTCCTCCGTCGCCTGCGAATGCAAACACATTGTAGTCTTCCTTCCCCTGTGCATCAAGTCCCTCTCTCAAACCGGATATTGCTGCGCCGGCAGCCGCGAAAGGAGTGTAAAGCAACGGGACTTTCAGGTTGGTGGCCGGAAACTCTCCCGGGACTACTGACCAGCAGCAGGCTGGGATTGCAAGTGCAGTCTTGGGACCGGCTGCCTTGAGCATATACCTCATCGAGAGGGCTGCTCCACATCCCGCGCAAGCAGTATGTCCCTGTTCCATGTATTCTTCCCTCGGTATTGTGAGAGGCATTTATTTCGCCCCCACATTGACCCACTCTATCTCATTATTGCCCTCTACCAGATTTTCGAACATCAGTTCATAATCCTTGACTCTAACGTCCCTTCCTCCCAATCCGACCACATAATTCCTCATCGGGACGTCCACCCTTCCATAAATGGCGGTAGCCACATCTTCAAACGTGGGTCCCCTTTGACCGAACGAGAGGTTTCTTTCTACCACGCCAAGTCCCTTGAGACCCTTGACGGCTTTGACAATTTCCTCTCCTGGAAAAGGTCTGTAGAAATATAGCCTAATGAGCCCCACTTTCTGACCCCTTTCCCTGAGTTTCCTTATAGTGTATTTTGCGGTAGAGGAAATAGCTCCCAACGTAATCAGCGCATAATCTGCATCTTCCATCATGAAATTCTCAGTGAGTCCCGGAAGCTCTGCATTGAATAGATCATTAAAGGTGGTAATCTCTTTCTTGATCGCGTTTGTGGCATTATACATGCTGTCCCTCATGTCCTTCTTCATTTCCATAAAGGGACCATCGGGGGGTACAATTGATCCGTATCCAGCGGGATTATTGAAATCCATTTTCGATTCCAGCTCAAGCTCACCCAGGTAATCTGCTGCCGTACTGTGACTTCTAACTTCAACAGGTTCGGACGTATGAGAGAGGGTGAATGCATCCAGCATATTCATAACGGGGAGTAACAGCTTGTTGTTCTCCGCAATCTTGTATCCAAGAAGTATGCTGTCCATAGCCTCTTGATTTGTCTCACAGTACATCTGAAGCCAACCCGTATCTTTCTGGTTGAAGGAATCAGTATGCTCACCCCATATGCTCCACGGTGGGCCTATCGCACGGTTTACGACAGTCATGACCAGTGGCAACCTCATTCCAGCTGCCCAGTGAAGTGCTTCGTGCATATACAGTAGGCCGTGTGAGGAAGATGCTGTAAAAGATCGCACGCCCGTCATTTCGCTTGCAGTAACAGCTGACATTGCACTGTGTTCGCTTTCGACTTCGATGAACTTCGAATTCAATTCGCCATTGGCCACCATCTCTGCCAGTTTCTCAACAATGGTGGTTTGTGGAGTTATTGGATAAGCAGCTATGACCTTTACATTTGATAATTTGACGCCAGCTGCGACAGCCTCGTTTCCAGTCATTATACGTCTGGACGACTGCATCGATTCCATTTCACTCCTCCTCCCTGACCATCTCTATGGCACCGAATGGGCACTCTGTTTCACATATCCCACATCCCTTGCAGTGATCGTAGTCTATTGAAGGTGCCTCTAGAGATGAGAATTTCTCATTCGGCGACTTCAGGCTAGAGTCAACGACAAGGTCAATTGCAACGTCTGGGCAGAACTTCCAGCAAATTGCACATCTCGTGCACTTGGTATAATCAATCACTGGCTTGCTGGTCCTCCAGGAGGAAAGTATTTTTGTAGATGTTGAAGCGTAAGTTATTGGGAGAAAGGGCATGCCTAGTTCAACTCCGTCTCTTCGAACGCTTCCTGTATAGCATTGACATTTTCCTTCTTTCTTGAAGGAACTGTGTCGGAGGTTGCGTTCTTAATTGATTGAAGTGAAACTAGATTAGATATCTTTGCGAATGCCCCAAGGATAGCGGTATTGACTATTGGGTGAGATGGATCTCCAAGACCATTCCTGAGTGCGATGCTGGTTGCATCTACGCTAGCCACCCTGTACTTTCCTGCCTCCTTCAGGTTACCGCCCTTCCCATTCACAACGATAATGCCATCGTTCTTCAGTCCCTCGGTGACGTTCACGCCGTTCATCAGTGATTTGTCCAAAATTATCACTGCATCTGGTTCATAAATTTGGCTCCTGAGTTCGATCCTCTGATCGTCAACTCTGGTGAAGGCTGTTACAGGCGCACCTCTTCTCTCCGTACCAAAGAAGGGAAAGGAGGTCACCCACTTGCTCTCAAGGAATGCAGCCGTAGCAAGAATTTTAGAGGCAGTGACCGCCCCTTGTCCACCTCTACCGTGGAACCTTATTTCGTACATATCTTACACTAATCCAATAGTGCACGATGTTATAAAAAGACATTAGGAATTTTAGGTGCACTTAAATCTTGTAGACATTGGATTATTCGAGGTTTAATGATGATTTCAATCCACAAAATCATTGAATTTAACATAACCTAACTTGAATCAAAAACAATAATAATATTATCTGTAAGTTTATACCAAACGGAAATGGACGTAAGGATACTCATCGACGAAATTGTAAAGAACATGGGGTACAGAACTTACCCCGGGTATCCGGAGGATTACATCTGGGTGGATCATGGTGACGGGTCGGGAGAGGTCATAATGCTCCTAGAAAATGACGACATGGAAAAGATAAGGGAGTACAATTCATCTACTGTTTCATTCCCAGGGGAGAGATTTCTTTTCCTGCTCTTTGACGGTCCGAACAAGGAGATACTTTCGTACTGCAAGGGACACAAGATCACCCCAGTCACGAGAAATGAGGCTGCAAAGATGCTTGGAATGACACTTATCGACATGCACTTGGCCAAGAAGACTGCGAAAAGACCAGAGGTCCAGCAGGTGAGCGAGAACAAGGACTTCATATTAGTCTATCTAGAGGAAGGAAACAATCCAAAGTACATTCGACCAGTGGTTACGGGGGAGGTGGTCACAGGCTCAATCGGCCTGCGTTCAGATCTTATCTTTGTTCCCTATCATTTCGTTTCCTACTCCATGAAGGTGTTGGAGGGGGACAACATTGCGACCAAGGAAGGGACTGCAATGATCAATGCAGTAAATGGAAAGGTCTACAGATCGATAAACGGTTATGAGCTACTCGATTCTTGGCCGACAACTCACAGGGATTTGGACCCGAAGTGGGAACCACTGGCTTCTATGGAAAGGGCTAAGAGATGGGCAGGTGACAGCCTCGAGACAGAGGTCCTGGAAAAGAGTGAAACAGCGGGTTTCATAATCTACTCAAGGAGCCGAGTAAAACCACTGGAGGACACAATAAAGGTGACGTTCATCAACACCTGTTTCTATCCAATTTATTCTTCTTCCGTGCTTGTTATGGACGGATTCACTGGTGAGATAAAATCAATCAGCGATTACGTCTGAATCGAGTGACTTTTTATGATGGAAATGAGAAACTCGCTAATTGGAGGGTCGTATCTGGATCCTATTTGTGTGTCACTAATCGAAATCTGAAATCTACGTAAACATCAGTGTGTTGACACAGAAAGTCATAATAAACAGTAATTTATATTGATTGGGATATTAATGCAAGAGGCTACTGGTTCTGACTTGAAATTCATAATAGAATATGTAAAGCAGAAGAGAGGACAGAGCGGGGTTAGGGTGTTGCTAAACGAACTGAACAAGCCATCGATACTATTCACCACTCTGACCAACATCGGCAGGACTCAGGTTTTCAGAGAAGAAATCTACAAGAAGCTCATTGAGGCCGCCGCCGTTACTCTTGGGGGAGACCTCAAGACAAGGTTGAATCAGCTTGGTTATGCTCTGGGAGATCGAGCAAAGATGACCAAGTTCATAGCTAGGTTCTCCACACCCAAGCAGCTAGTAAGACTGATTGAAGACGGCATCATAACGGATGTCCCTTTTGTGAAATCTTCAGTAAACGAACTATCCAAGCACGTCACTATACTTAGGGTAACGGCAAGAAAGAACGGCGAGAATTTCCTAGACGTGGCTGATGGTTACGTCACCGCTGTACTGGATCAAACAGGGAAGTCACTTACTATCACAGAAAAGAAGGTCACCAGCGAAGAAGCCTCGTTCAAATTCAAGATCGGCTAGGCTTTTATATGAGTCTTGTGAGAGTCGAGAAGAAAGAACGGGTAGCACAGATTGTCATCAACAGACCTGAGAAAAAAAATGCACTCTCTCCAGAAGTTATCAAGGACATCAGGAGTGCCTTCGAGTCACTTGAAGAAGTAGCAGTGGTGATAATCAGAGGAGAAGGTGGCTTTTTCTCCGCAGGAGGGGATCTTTCGGTAATGTTTTCCGCGTCTGAAGAAGAAGGATTCCAGTTTTCAAAAATTGGAAATGAATTCGCAGACTTCGTCCAGAATTACGGGGCAATTACTATTGCAGCGATCGAAGGAGGAGCTTACGGAGGAGGACTCGAATTGGCTCTCAGCTGCGATCTGAGAATAGCTTCCCCTCAAGCAAAGATCGGGCTCAGCGAAGTCAACCTTGGCCTGATTCCAGGATGGGGTGGAATGAAGAGGTTGATAAGGGTCGCTGGAGCAGGCACTGCAAGATACGTTGCTCTCACAGGAAAGATACTCGACGGTAATGAGGCATACAGACTCGGCATACTGAGCTATCTTGCGGAAAGCCCTGTCAAGTTTTCTGAAGACCTTGCAGCTACCTTATCTCAAAAATCTGTGGAGAGCATAAAGAGGATCAAGGCGCTGATCGCCCAGGACGTCTATTCATCCGAGAAAGAGGAAAAGCTATTCGGAGAGGTGCTGCAGACGCCTGCAGCAAGAGTCACCCTAGAAAAGTTCCTGAAGAGGTGAGATCACTCCAGCCTGATGGCTGGACGACCAGGCAACGCTTTCTTGGAGTAAACCGGATCCTGAGATATTACTACCTCAACGTTGAGATATCTCGAAAGATCGTCCCTATACTTTTCCAGAATCTTGCCTTCGTCTCTTATTTTCTGGGTCAGATCCTTCTTCTTGATTAGTGTAATGAGGAAATCTCTCTCCTCAGGATTTGCATCCTTAATCATCAATTTTATGTCTTTTGATTTCGACTCTTCCAAGAGCTTCCACTTCCACTCTTCCGCAGTTCCGATCACCATTCTCTTAGGTTGAACGGTGGAAACCTTCGTTATGCTGCGGAAGTCCTCGATAATTGATTCTACGAAATTCCACTCCGACTCATGTATATTGTAATGATTCTCCATTGAGGGATAAATTTGGGACGACGCAAACCCATTTCCGCCGTACATCTCGTATATCTCTTCAGCAAGGAAAGGCACTACTGGTGAAAGACTGAGTGCCCACTCTTTTGCGAATTTTTTTACGACCCTGAGTGCCCTTTCCTTTCCAGAAAAGTTCTCCAGGTCCCTCACATCATTCAGTGCGTTGAAGAATAATTCGACAGTGGCCTCCCTCACTCTCATGGATTCATAACTCTTTGAGCTCGCTGTGATCCTATCGATCATCCTAGATGCTAGCCACAGGTCCCTCTCGTCGGGTTCCCCTTCAACGTTTCTTGCCTCTTCGAGGAGGGAATAGAATCTTTCGAGTTTCTTGGAATAATTCTCCACCTCTCCCGTCCTCCAGTCAACGTCATACCACACGTCAGCATTTGAAGCGAGGTACATTCTGAAGAGGTCCGCTCCGTACTTCCGTTTGATCGTCAGTAGGGGATAGACGTTCCCCTTGCTCTTGCTCATCTTCTGCCCCTCCGAATTCACCATTCCACCGGTAGATATCCCAATTGGCCACTCTTCAGGTGGAAAAATTGCTACATGGTTGAAAAGGTAGAATGTGAGGTGATTGGATATGTGAGGATAACTGGTGTGCCTGAGGTCGACAGGATACCAGTACAGGAATTCCTTCCTCGCCTCAGAAGCGAGTCCTCTCGTTTCTTCGCTCTTCCCGGATAGGTTACCCCTTCCGAGCAATATGTGATCGAACAACTCTCCGTCTATTTCCTCGAACCTCATCTTCCTCAGGAAGGGCATGATCGTATAGACAACAGTGTAGATCGTGGAATCGCTCAGGCTCTCTATTACCCATTCCTTATCCATCGGGAGTTTGGTCCCCAGTCCCCTCTTTCTTGCGCAAGGCCTTTCCTTTATCCAGTCTACTGTTTGCAGGAATTGACTCTTCAGATTGTCTGGTCTCAGATACATTCTTCCTATGAGCTCCCTGACCTTTTCCTTCCACTCCTCAATCGAATAGTCGATGAACCACTGGTTCTTGATGACCGCAACTACTACCGGGTTCCCTTCACGGGTTTCAGCCTTTCTGGACGTTTCGTACACCGGTATTGCAATTCCCATCCGCATAAGATCTTCGGTAATCTTGTCTTTGACATCCTTCACGACACTTCCCTTGAACTTTCCCCTGATGATCTTGCCGTGGTAGAACTCCTGTTCATACACGAACTTGGTAGCTTCAACCAATTTCTCTCTATCGTCAAGATTTGCAATTCCAAATTTCTTCCTTACCTCTTCCATGTCAAGATTGTGACCCAATGTTTCTATCACCTGAATGTACTCCGGTTTCTCCGATATAGCCGACAACCCTACGTGGTCCCATATGGAATGCGCCGGTACCGAATAGTCGACCCCCGTTCCTATATCGGGATCCACAAACTGGCCGGGGAAAATAGGAATCTCCCTGGAATAGAGAGGTTCCCTTGCCTTCTTATTGAAGTAATTCTTGATATCGACGTCTCCAACAAACTGTACTTCCCTCTGATGTTTCAATTTCTCATAGGCCCTCTTGCTAACAATAAATGACTGTCCACTCATCCTTATACGGCAGTACTTTCCGTCTGGATTGAGAAATAGGTTTGTGACTCCGTCGAGCGTCTCGGGTCGGACCGTAGATGCAAGCAGGATGTCATTCTCCACATAGAAGAAGACCCCCGTGAATTGGGTGATCGAGACTTTATCCGTATCGCCCTCAAGGATGTCATCCTCACCAACTGGATTTCCCTCTTCTTCAGAATAGAGTATAGGATAGTCCCCGATCTTGATCAGTTTCTTTTCCTGGAGGATGCCGAACTGCCATTCTATAAACTTGTTGTAGATGGGTTCTCCCGAAGTGAACTTCCTCGTCCAATCTATAGAGAATCCCATGTTCGTAAAATCATTGATTATTTTCTCTGAAAAGTATGATGCGATGTTTGAAGGCACTGAAAACTCTGCGACTCTCGAGGGGTCGTCCCCGTAAAGTTCTAGATAACTCTTGTAAAGGTTTATTGTTGGCACGTCGCCGTGTTCTATCTTCTTGCTGAATGCCAATATGGGTGTACCAGAAATGTGGAATCCCATTGGATAAAGAACATTAAATCCTGCCATTCTCCTGTACCTTGCAATAATGTCTCCGACCGTGTAAGTTCTTCCATGACCTATGTGGAGGGCACCATTGCAGTACGGCCAGGGTACCGTTAGCATGAATTTCTTTCCGTCAGGTCTGGGCTCAAAGACTCTCTCATCTCTCCATTTCTTTAACCATTTTTCCTCTAAAGCATTGAAATCGTATGTCACCAGATCACCTTAGTCCAGAATCATCACTGCTGCGGCGACTACTGTTGTCCACTCATCCTCATTCTTCACAGTCGAGGACGCCGTTATGTTGCTTGTGAGCAAAATTGCATCATTCAGTCTGAACTTCCCATTTTCATCGACCCGATAAGAATTCAATCCCATAGTGCTTGCAAGCATTTCTGCCGCAAGCTCCTCTGCGAACTTACCCGCCACCTCCGATGTCTCTCCAAAACTGTGATGTTCGCTAAGATATCCATACATAGTTCTGTTTCTGGGAATTGCAAATCCCACAGAAGCAGCAATCAATCTATTGAGCTCGTTTGAGCTATTTCTTGCCAGTACCAAGTGAAGTATCTGTCCAGGTTTCAGCAGTTTGAGTCCCTCCTCCCTGTCTACCATTTCTGCATATGGTGGAAAAATTGAGCTTACCTCAACCAAATTGTATTTTGCGATATCTGCGTCCCTTAGGGCATTTTCGAAAGATCCCAGTTGGCTCCGATGTGTCCCTACTCCTTTAACGAAGAATATTTTCCGAGGCACCATTGACGGCATTTCAGTGGTAAATTACATCTCGGTTTTATCCTTTTCTAACATTCTAACTTAACAACTCAGATATCTCAACACGATTGTGCCACTTGATATCTAGCAATGAGGATTATCAGGTCAATAGAATGATCCTCTAATCTAATGTATCGAAACAAAAGGTTTAATAATATTAGTATAATACTAACAAGTGGAAGATAATACTAATACGGTTACAAAACGTGAAA
>JAMCQR010000017.1 GCA_023379555.1 Thermoplasmatota archaeon
GAAACCAATACTGGAAAAGTTGGGTAGGTGGCAGAGCGGCTATGCACGGGACTGCAGATCCCGACTATTGGGGTTCGAATCCCCACCTACCCTTTCCCAATTGAGTAAGAAAATACTCAAATAAAGACACTTTATTTACACCAATGCATCCGAGAACCATGCATAAAATGCTTCTGGACAAAATTAAAAAGGCTCCTTAAGAAGAACAGGAGGAGGATAAAGCCGGTGATTTTCCCAGCAAGCTCCATCGAACTGAACCTTGTGGAGGAATGTTGGAAAATAAGAAAGGAACATTTCCTTAGATCGACTGTGTCAGAGAGCTTCGAAAAGTTGAAGAAGGGGGTGTCGGAATATTACAGGACAAACAAGTTCCATCTCAAAATAATTAACTACATATGTCCGTCGGTATGCGTGCTTAACCAAGATGAAAAAGTAACGCTTTTCCTTTTCCTCCCTTAGTCATTCTCATTCTGGTATTCTTGTAGATTAGGTGAGCATAAGGTATTGCAAGAATTATCATTGCAATAGCGGTTATCACTTGGATTATCGTAGTGAACCTAACTATGGCTAACGTCAAGCTTGCCTGAAAGCCGTGCCCCATTGAGAAGAACGGTGGCCCTGCTCCTGCATATTGTGGGAATAGTATACCAAAGAGCAATCTTCCGAAAATGTAGTAAAAAAACCAGTAGAGATAATAAAATGCGAACGCCATAAACAAAATGTAAATCAAGCTAAAAACAACAAATCTACTGGATTTCATCGTTCTGGCATCTCCTCCTTATACCCATTGTTCAACATAACAACAAGTCGTACCGAACGCAACCTGTAAAGTTCTTGAATGTGTACCACAAAGTATGGAGGATCAGATCCTATAAACAAGTTTCACATACCGTCTGGGAAAGCATTAAGTAGGGTGTCATTGTGAATGGATCATGAAGAGTAAGTATGTCCTCTTGATTTTCCTCATAATATTATCAGCGATTGCCACAGCTTACTCTCTCTTCCTGACTCTGAATTTTCAATATAGTGGATTGTCCTTCGGAAAATTGGTGTCAGAGCATTTAATGAAATATCCCTATCTAATCTTTCCTATGTTGCTGGCAAGTTTTGGCTGGTTGATCTCTGGATACGAGTTGTTCACCATAAGAAAGAAGAGCATATCCAGAGTTATTCTTAAAGAGGTTTCAGGTAAAGGAGACGGATGGGCACTTTATAATACATTCAAAGGGAAAGGTGGAGCCAGAAGGTTGGCAATGATGGAGATTCTAGAAACTCCTATGATTAGAAGTGAAATTGCTGATATCGTAGGAATGGATTGGAAAGAAGTCGACAGGAATATAAAAATACTGGAATCAGTAGACCTTGTCAAGACACAATATTCGCACGGATCTACTTCTGTGTTTGAACTCACTAACAAAGGAAAAAATGTTTTGGAAAAAGTCAAGTCAGCCATCGGTTAGACTCACTGGTAGGTCTGCTGATATCCTAAATATTTAGTCCCTAACTACGAGTGTGAGACACTCGTATAAGAGATTAACGGTGGGGCTCAGGGGGGAAACTGTGAAATATTTCCAGTGCGCCAAATTACTCACTCCACAGGAACCTGACCTCTCCCCTTCTTTCCCGGTTTCCTCTCCTTGTACGGTTTCCCGTTTTTCATTATGCTGTAAACGTGGAAGAGAAGGCGCCTCGCAACAACCACATATGCCTCAGTTTTCTATTTCTTCTTCTCCAGCTCCACTGTAAAGAGATTGTAGAATTCCTCATTCCTGTGCACTACCAGTGATACTGCACTCTCATATGCAGCATTGCTCAGGTAAGAGTTTCCTACCTTTGTTATCCCTTTCGGATATAGGCTGATTCTTGTATAGCACTCAATTCCTCGTCCCCCACTTCTCCCTTTGATCTCGTGACGATGACGTAGACCCGCCTCCCCAAGTGTCTCCTTGGCACATCTGCCTTTGCGGATGTGCCCTGCTTCGTGACCGTTCTCTCCAGTATGCCCTCTATGCCATAGTCCTTCAGAGTCATGGTCCAGTTCAACACGAATACCTTCCTGCTCAATGATTGACTATACTGTGAGGGACATAAAGATGTCTATAGACACGCTTATACCCTTCCTTATTATGAGTAATCGAGAAACACTTATTCGAATATTTTCTTACTAAATTGTGCTTGATCACTCGTAAAACTTAAAAACTATGGTTACCTATAGGTATGTATGGTAACTACCATTCAGATTGATGAGAGAGTCAAGGCGAAACTCGACGAATTGAAAATACACCACAGGGAATCTTACAATGAGTTAATTTCAAGACTTATCGCATCATCATCTCCCGACATAGCAGACAGAGAGTCTCTACTAGAAACGCTGGAAATTCTTTCAGATCCTGAAATGATGAAGGGAATTGCAAGGGGCATCAAAGATTTCAACGAAGGTCGAATTAAGTCTCTCAGGGAGATAAAGAAGGAATTGCATTGAATATGCCCTATGACGTCATCCTAACTTCAGAGGCGGAGGACTTTCTACGGAGATGTAATAATTCAATACGGAGGCGAATTGAAAACAAACTTCTATTGCTGGAAAAAGATCCAGAACTTGGCAAACCTCTAACGGCCATCCTAAGAGGTCTAAGAAGTTTAAGAATTGGTGATTACAGGGTAATTTATCAGATAAAGGAAAGTGAACTGATTGTACTTGTTATCAAGATCGGGCACAGAAGAAATGTATATGCCTGACTAAAGACAAAGGGGAAGACAGCCATTCGTAGATCATGTGCTTCGCGGGGTTCGAATTTCCACCTACCCTT
>JAMCQR010000018.1 GCA_023379555.1 Thermoplasmatota archaeon
ACAGTGGTCCAACCGTCTTTCCTTCTACATCGAATAATTTGAATTTCTTGATAGACTCATCAGCGACCTTGTTGCCTTTCTTGAATCTTACAAAGACTCTTATGAAGTGACTCTCCCTGAGGACCAAAAGCGGTTCCCCTGCCCTTCCAAGAGCGGCACCCCTTTCCATGACATATTTCAGGAAAATTCTTGTTGATATCTCCCTTGCGAATGTTCCGTTCATTGACATTGAACCGTATATCCTGAGTCCCTTGACTGTGGATTTTCCTTCCAGGTTGGCGGTATCAGTCATCGTGACTCCTATTATGCCGTTATTCTTCAGGTTCATTATCGCTGCGTCGACCAATCCAGATGGGGTCCCATAGGGATCAACATCGATGTAGTCCCACTTTCTTGACGAGACCGCTGCGAAATAATCCCCCCTCATAGTTTCGATATCCAGTGAGTTCAGACTGGCATTCTTTCTCTGAATCTCGACATTCCTGCTATCTATGTCGTTGAGAACTACCTTCCAGGAAGTCTCCTTTGCTATTCTCATTCCTCTGATACCAGTCCCCGCCATAGAGTCAAGTGCAGTACCTGGTTCGAGTGATCTCAATAGAGCTACGGAAAGATCTCTGGAAACTTCCATTGACCTGTTGTAGAAACCCGGAGAAATTTTTCCCGGCCCTTTTTCAAAAGATGATAATGTTTCTATCTGTACTGCTCCTTCCCTGATGATCAAACTTCCTCTCCCTTGAGAAGCTGTGCAATCTTGTATGGGAGCAGTGTCCTGTTTATCTGTGTCACTTCCAGGCTCCTGACGTCGTCCCTTTTCTTCACTTCTTGGAGCAGCGGGTTCCTCCCCTTCTTGTGCAGTGTGAGTATCATCATCTTGTCCAACTCAAGCACTTCTTTCACGATCTCTGTATAAGGCTTGCTCTCCTGCTCTATCTTTCCAACTTCATCTATGATAATAACGTCCGCATTGTCCTTCGACCATTCTATCGCTGGTATAGCCACCTGGTCAAACGCTTTCAGGTCAACTCCGAACTTCCCTATCCTAATCCTCGAATTGATGCTCTTGTGCGCGAATATTATAGCGGTCTTGCTGTGCCAGTCCAACACTTTGAGGCCGACTGCCTCTTTCCCGTCCATTACCTTTTCTGTAAGTATCCCGCCAACAACATTCCCTTCCTTCTCGAGAATGTCAATCGTCTTCATGAGTGTTTGAGTCTTTCCCACACCCGGCAAACCAGCAAGGGATATCTTTACCTTCATTCTTCCAACACCTTGAATCTCATCAGAGGATAGCCCATAGAAGTAACCCATGCCATCTTGCCCTCAACCAGTGCCTTTCCGTATTTGATTCGTAAACGAACATCCATCATATCGCCCAGGAGCGTTTTGTACTTGTAGATCGCTTTTGACTTCCCTACCTTTCTCCTGTCGATGCTAACCTGCACTCTTGTTACAAAGGGTTGAGCTGCGACTGCCTTCTCTATCGCGCGCTCGAGGAACTCAACGTTGTTGTCATTGATTGGGATTCCGGTATATTGATGATAAATTGAGCCTAGCTTTACTCCAGTTTCAAAAATTGCCCTTTCTTTATCGCTACATGAAAAATAGTTACTTGCCGGATCAGCCACTTTAGATAATAACCGCATCGATAATAAAACTTATTTTAGGCCTTCAAAAACGGCATTTAGGACAGAAAGATGGAGCATCATCCCATATTTTAGTGCCTCTTCGTTTATGTCGAAAAGATCCGAATGTTTTGAAACTTCTTTTCCTCTGATTTTCCCAGTTCCGAGGAACGCGAATGCGCTAGGAGCTCTCTCACAGTAATATGCAAAATCTTCGCCACCCATGGTGGGCTGAGCCAAGACTGGTTTGACGTACTCGAATGCCACTGCATCGATCTGTTTTGCAAATTTCTCGTCATTGATAAGGGGAGGAAGCTCTCGACGGTAAGTTACCTCAACGTGCTCACCTTTCAACTTATTGACCTCACTTTCTATAATCTGCGAATCCTCCTTTCTGTACGTTCTTACCGTTCCTCCTATTGTGACCTCTGCGGGTATTATATTGTTTGCAGTGCCCCCGTTAATTCTTCCTATGCTGAGCACAGCAGATTCCAGCGGGTTTATTCTTCTCGCAGGCACAGTCAGGAGGTACTGAATGATCCTGGAAGATTCCAGTACGGTATCGTAAGCCAGGTGAGGATAACCTCCATGCCCACCAGCTCCCTTGACCTTGATTTCAAACTCATCCACAGCGGCCATAGCCTTTCCCCTGCAGATCGAATATTCGCCAACATTCAGCGCTGGCCACGAATGGAGTCCAAAAGTGTGAGCTATGCCTTCCATCGCTCCTCCGTCGATCATCATCGCAGCCCCTCTACCTATCTCTTCTCCCGGCTGGAAAATAAATCTGACAGGTTTCAGGTTCATTCTCTTGCAATAGATCATTACCCCCATTAGAACGGAAGTGTGAAGGTCATGTCCGCACGCGTGCATCCTCCCTTTCACCTTGGAAGAAAATGAAAGACCTGTTGATTCCACAATTGGGAGGGAATCCATATCGGCCCTCAAGGCTACTGTCGGCGATTTTCCAGAATCGATTATGAGACCGTTTCCCACTTCCTTTATAGAATAACCCAGGTCATTTGCAAGTTTCTTAACGTAGTTTTTGGTCTCTATGGTGTCCATCCCGAGTTCAGGATTCTCGTGAATATGTCTCCTGTATTCCACCACAAGTGGGTATATCTTTTCGACTTCGGATAGATCAATCAATCAGTCGCGCCCCCTCAACCTGAATCCCGTTGAAGAATTCATAGTCTAGGGTGACACCTATTCCAGGTCCCTTGAATGGTGAAATTCTACCATCTCTCATTTCGAAAGTCTCATTCGTTATGTCCTTCTTGAAATACCTGAAATTGGGAGAAGTATCGCCAGGCATATTCACCATCGTGTTAGACGCGAGAGAAACGTTGAACGACCTTCCTATACCAGTTTCCAGCATCCCGCCAATCCACACTTTTATGTCGTTCTCTTTTGCCTTTTCCATGATGTCGAGAGAATTCTGCAGGCCTCCGACTCTTCCGGGTTTGATGTTTATCACGTCGACTGCTTCCCTTTCTATTGCATTGGTCGCAGATTCCACGGACTCTATGCTCTCATCGAGGCATATGGGTGTGTTGATCTCCTTCCTGAGGAGAGCGTGGCCGTTTATGTCTTCGAGGGGAAGTGGTTGTTCAAGGTAGACTAAATTGAATTGGTCCAGTTTTTTCAGTAGCCTGAAATCATCCCTCGTAAAACCTTGATTTGCATCTGCGCTGATAGGAATGTCCTCAAATTTGTCTCTGATCGCTTTCAGAAGGGCAATGTTGAACCCCTTCTCAATTTTGACTTTGATCCTTCTATAACCAAGTTTCACGGATCGCTCTATCGTCTTCAGTTCATCCTCTATCGTCGACATACCGATGGAAACCCCAACGTCTGCGTATCCCTTGCTCTTCCCTAGGAACTTATGTAGAGGCTTCCCTTCCCGCTTTGAGTTGATATCCCAGAGCAGCATTTCAAGGGCTCCTTTGGCCATGTTGTGTCCCCTGTAAGCAGCTGCCTTCTCGTTGAATTTGTACGGTTCAAGTTCAGGCGAAAATATCCCCTTGAGGTGACTGTTTATCATGTGAATGACAGTGAAATTGTCTTCGTAGCCGTACAGAGGGGCTTCCTCCGTAACGGCCTCAGCAAATGCACGAGTCTCTCCCTCTTGATAAGTCAGAATTATCGCATCTCTTGTAAGTTGGGTCCCAAAGCTTGTCTTGAAAGGTTTAACAAGCGGATTAGAAATCTTGCTGTACGAAAGCATCTAGGCTAAATTACTTTCAATGACAAATAATTTTGTCGACGTCAAAAATATTCAAATTGCACCTTTTATCTAAGAGATCCTCTAAGAGCGCTTACGACAGAGCTTATGTCTTCAGTGGATGTGAGATCTATGAAGACCTCCTCCAGGTTCCTCTCCTTCAGAAGGTCAACAGTCTTGCCCTCCGCAACTATTTTTCCAGTCTTCATGATGGCAATCTCTTCGCACACATTTTCTGCAATCTCAAGAATGTGAGTGGAGAATACCACAGTCATCCCGTCTTGAGTCAGGCTTCTGAGTAGGTCCCTGAAGATCTTTGCGGACTGGGGATCTAATCCATTGATGCTCTCATCAAGTATCAAAATCTTTGGTGCGTGGATCAGAGACGCAATAATAGAGACTTTCTGTTTCGTGCCAAAAGAAAGGCTACCAATGAATTGGTCGTTGTACTCTTCCATGGCGAATGCCTTGGTCAGGTCGTTGGCCCTCCTCTCGGCTACCTCCCTTGGTATCTCTCTGATAGAGCCAATAAAGCCGAAATATTCGTAAGGGGTGAGGCTCTCGTAGAGGTATGGAGTCTCTGGCACGTATCCAACTATTTTCCTAACTTCTATCTGGTTGACTCTTGCGTCTATTCCATTGATGATAACAGAACCTCTTTCGAACTGTGAAATGCCTGCAAGTATTTTCAGCAGGGTAGTCTTTCCCGACCCATTCGGTCCAAGGATCCCAAATATCTCTCCGTCCTGAATCTCGATAGAGAAATCGGAGAGAACTTCCTTCTCCCCATAGAACTTGCTGAGAGACCGAACCTTGATGGACACAACAAGAAAAGACCAATTTGATTAATTATCTTTTGCAAGTTCGACAGGTAAACCAAGCGCAAGTTCCATACCTTCAGGCAGGAGTTAGCGATGCAATCTTTAATGGCATTTGTTACATTTCTATCAGTACTGATTAAAACCCTTAAAGTGCGTTTGTACCCGAATGGACAACAGAAAATCCTATTGGAGAAGCACTTTGGGGCATGCAGGTTTGTGTATAACCACTTCCTTGAAGTCAGGACGAAATATTATACGAAGAGCAAAGCACGAAGGAAAGCACAGGGACTTAACTATTTCAAGACCTGCAAGATGCTCACCGAATTGAAGAAGGAATATCCATGGCTTTATGAGATATCCAATCCATCGTTACAGCAGTCACTGAGAAAACTGGACAATGCTTTTACTGCATTCTTCAGGAAAAATACCGACTACCCGAATTTCAGGTCAAAGAAGGATAACCAGTATTTCTTCGTACCGTCAGGTTTCAGAGTACACAGAAACAAGCTGATCATTCCTAAGTTTATGAATGGAATAAAATTCAGGGACAGATCAGAAATTCCTGAACACATCAAGCAAGTAGTCATGACAAAGGATGTGGAACGGTACTATGCATCCATACAGTATGAATCTGAAGAGGAATTGCCCAAAGGTAATGGTACTGTTGGAATAGATATGGGTATCAAATCATTCATAACAACGTCAGACGGATTGCAAGTAGAACCATTAAATGCATTGAGGAGGGATGAAAAAAGACTAAAAAGACAGCAGAAGAAATTGGAAAGAAAAGAGAATGGATCAAAGAATAGGAAGAAACAGATTTTAAGGCTACAGAAAGTCCACCAACAGATCAGGGATGCAAGAACGGACTTCAACCACAAGGTATCAACTGCGATAGCCAAGCATTACGGTACTGTTGTCATTGAAGACCTGAATATCCAGGGCATGCAGCAGAATCACCATCTGGCGAAGAGCATAACTGACCTGGGATGGTTTCAGTTAGGGAAGATGTTGGAATACAAACTCGGATGGAGAAAGGCAGAACTCATAGAGATAGGAAGGTTCGATCCATCATCAAAGTTGTGCTCGAACTGCGGCAACATAAAGCATGATCTGAAACTATCAGATCGAAACTATCATTGCGATGTCTGCGGTCTTGCAATAGACAGGGACCTTAATGCTGCAATAAACATCCGTAATATTGGACTGATAAAAGTAGGGAAGGGCATTCCCGAATTAACGCCTGTGGAAAGTGCTACGGCGGCGGAACTCTCAAAAGGAGGTCTACGAGTTGCCACTCTTTGAATCAGGAACCTCCAATCCTTCGGATGGAGAGGATGTCAGAACGATTTTATACACAAAACATCTTTAGGTCTACTTTGCAGGTAGATTGAATGGCTGAACAGAAAGTAAAGAATGAGAACATAAAGTACATAGTTAGACTAGCAAACACAAACCTTGATGGCACCAGACAGGCTGTGTATGCTATTTCGAATATAAGGGGAATTGGTTACAGGACCGCCGAAATATTGCTGAAGAAGATGAACATTCCAAGGAACGTTAAACTGGGGGAACTGGAAGACAGCAAGATTGAGGAAATTAAAGAGACTCTTGAGAAGAAATACAGTGAAATCTATCCGAGCTGGACGCTAAACCACCAGAAGGATATCCAGACCGGAGAGAATCTGATGAAAGTGGGACCCGATCTTGGAGTTGCACTCCAGGACGACATCAACAGGATGAAGAGGTCTAGAAGTTATAGGGGTACAAGACACGAGAAGGGCAAGAAGGTAAGAGGTCAGAGAACAAGATCAAATGGCAGGAAGGGACTGGCAGTGGGAGTTATGAAGAAAAGAGGAGAGGCGGCGGCACCTGCAGAAGTCGGGGCAGCCCCAGCTGCAGCGCCTGCAGCTGCACCTGCGCCAGCAGAGGAACAGAAGAAGTGATGATTTATGGGAGATCCAAGAAAAATTAGGAAGAAATACGAAACTCCGAGACATCCTTTCGAAGGCGAGAGAATAAAGGCTGAGAACCAGATCGTCGGGGCTTATGGCCTGAAGAACAAGAGAGAACTGTGGAAGGCAGAATCTGAGCTCAGGAAGTACAGGACCAACGCGAGGGATATCCAGGCGAGTCTGAGACTCGGAGACGCGAGAGCGATTGAACAGATAAAGAGTATGGTAGGGAGATTGTCAAGATACGGAATAATCAGCGAGAGCGCCACTGCAGATGACATCCTTGCACTTAACATTCAATCCTTCCTGGAGAGAAGGCTCCAGACATTGGTTATGAGGAAAGGGCTTGCACGTACTCCGGGTATGGCCAGACAGTTCATAGTTCACGGGCACATTGCAGTAGGTGACAGGAAAGTTACAATACCTGGCTACAAGGTCCTGAAGAATGAGGAGGAATCGGTCAGCTATGCTCCGAATTCTCCGATAGCAAACGAGCTGCATCCGATGAGAGTAGTCGGGCAGCAACAGGGGACTGCGCCTGAACAACAGCAGAAGAATAAGGAGGAAGCATAATGGGAAAGTTAGGGGTCGTCAACATTTACGCTTCACAGAATAACACAGTTATCACCGTAACAGACATCACGGGGTCCGAAACACTTGCAAAGGCATCTGGAGGTATGGTTGTCAAGGCAGATAGGGATGAGAGTTCGCCCTACGCAGCCATGAAAGAGATCGATCTTATCGTTGAGAAACTGAGGGAGAAGGAGATCACGGATGTGGTCATCAAGATCAGAGCCCCAGGTGGGGCGAAGAGCCACAACCCAGGACCAGGTGCTCAGGCTGCAGTTAGGGCATTGGCAAGGGCAGGAATAAAGATTGCAAGGATAGAGGATGCAACACCCATTCCCCACGATGGAACCAAGAAGAAAGGGGGGAAGAGGGGAAGAAGAGTATGAGCGAAAGTATCAAGATACTTGAAGAGGGAGATTCGTTCATCAGGTTCGAGCTGAGCGATGTAACTCCAGCATATGCGAACCTTCTGAGGAGAACCCTCATAAATGACATTCCCAAGCTGGCCATTTCAAAGGTCAATTTCCATCATGGAGAGATCAGGCAAGAAGGGGAGAAGGTATATTCATCCCTTACCTCACTCTTCGACGAAGTCATTGCATCGAGACTCGGCATGATTCCACTGCCCACAGACCTGAAAATGAATGAAAGGGAAAATTGCAGTTGTGGCGGGGCCGGATGCTCGCTCTGTACGGTGAACTACAGCCTGTTTGTTGTTGGCCCAAAAAAAGTGATGAGCGGAGACCTGGTCGCAGTCGGAGACACCGAGATGTCGCCGAATGACAAGGAAATACCCATCGTGGAACTGAACGAAAGACAGGCAATGATCCTGGATGCAGAAGCTGTCGTTGGACGGGCAAGAGAACACGCCAGGTTCCAGACGACCAGCGGAGTGTCGTACAGATATGGAAGGGAGCTGAAAGTCTCAGCAAAGGAACTGGAACTCGATGAAATCATCAAGCACTCTCCCAAGAATGTCCTGAAGAAGAATGACAAGGAGGTCGTGTTCACTGCAGATTACCCATCAAAGTGGATCGGCAAGCTCTACAGGATGGATTCGTTGGAAGTAAAGGAAGACGAAAAAAGATTTATATTCTATTTTGAAACTGACGGTAGCCTGAAACCAAATGAGGTCCTCGAATATGCGCTTTCCAGAATAAAGGAAAGGCTCTCAGGTATCGTGGAAACGGTTCCGGGCGAATAAAGAGACTGGTGACCTATAATGGTGTTGGATTCCCTAGCGAAGAGCCTGCGTGAAGCGCTGAAGAAGATCAACAGGAGCTCTCTCGTAGACGACAGACTAGTGGGAGAGATTGTGAAGGAGATGCAGAGGGCACTTCTAATGGCTGATGTCGACGTTTCTTTGACACTTGACATCACAAACAACGTCGAAAAGAGGGCAAAGGAGGAACCCGTACCAAAGAATTCCAACCCGAGGAATCATCTCATTAAGATCATTTATGAAGAACTGCTGAGGATCCTGGGAAAACCGAGAGAATTCCACATAAAACCAGCCATACTGATGCTCGTTGGACTGTACGGGCAGGGAAAGACGACGAGTGCGGGAAAGATTGCAAAATTTTACATGAAGCATGGCTACAAGGTCGTTCTCATTGCTGCGGACACACAGAGAGTCGGGGCATACGAGCAGCTGGAACAGGTCTCAACATCCGTGGGAGCTAGCTTCTTCGGCATCTACGGGGAGAAAGACAGCAGGAAAGTTGTGAAGGAAGGGCTTGAAAAGTTCAAGGACTGGGACGTAAAAATCATAGATACGAGCGGAAGAAACGCCATCGATTCTTCGCTGACTAAGGAAATTACCGACATCAACGGCATTGCCAAACCAGACGAAGTTGTGCTCATTTTGGATGCGACGATCGGCCAGCAGGCAGGAAAACAGGCCAAGGCATTCAATGAGTCCGTGAGGATTACTGGAGTTTACATTACAAAGTTGGACGGGACAGCGAAGGGAGGAGGTGCACTCAGTGCAGTAGCAGCTACCGGTGCCCCCATACTATTCATAGGAACTGGGGAGCACATGGAGGATATGGAATATTTCAACCCTGCAAGGTTCCTCTCAAGGCTGCTTGGAATGGGAGATTTCGAGACCCTGATGGCCGCTGCAAAAGAGTTCCAGAATGAAATAGATGAAAACTCAATAGAGAAGATGTCCCAAGGTAAATTCACGCTCAAGGAAATGTACGACATCTGGGACCAGATGAACAAGCCTGGTCTTTTCAAGAAGTTGTTCGATTCACTGCCAATGGCAGCAGGCGGGGCAGTCAGGAAGGACGCGGACGACCAATTTTTTGATGAGTCTGAAAACAAGCTGAAGAAATACAAGGTGATCATGGATTCCATGACATACTGGGAAATGGAGAACCCTGACGAGATCAAGGGTTCCAGGGTCGAGAGAATAGCATCAGGATCTGGTTATAATACGACTGACGTAAAAGATCTGCTCAAGGACTACAAGAGAGTTAAGGACATGGTCAAGAACATCAGGGGTAACAGGAAGATACTCAGCATGATGAAGAAGCAGTTCAAGGGCGCGAATCTTCCAGAAGACTTGAGCAATCTGTCTCAGTGACTGAACCTCTCAAAATTTATGCTGAAAAGTCAATTCTAATCTCTTTGCAATTTTCATCTCATTACCAATGAGTTAGAGAGACTTCCGCAAACTGAAAATGCTATGTGGTTATCTTAAGTAGTCGTTTGAAAAGGTGTTCCACCGTCGGGTGGTCCATTCTTGCGTACTTTTCAATTGCCGCTTTTTGATCCGATACTTTCTCTAGAAAATTTATAAGGAAACTATATTCACTCAACGAATGTCCAAGATAAACTGTATCGACCTCTCTGCCTCCTTTGGATTCATCTAGTAGGGCGAGAATATCTCCGTAGTCTTTCACTAGTTTGCCTCTTTCCCAGTCCTCATCTTGAGAAGTTTTGCTATCTATCCTATTTGATCTGTCCCAAGCGGCTTTTATTTTGTACATCAGTAGCAGACTCCTCGTGGGAACCTTTACTACAGTCCTGTTTCGCAGAGATTTCTTAACTGTCTGACCATCCAATTTGTCAAAATTCAACTCTTCAGTGCGTCCCTCAAATCTGTATCTTTCCTCTTTATTTCCGAAATCCAAATAGATTGGTCCATAATTTGTTCTTTTGAATATAGTGTGATTTTTTCCAATAGATTTAGACCGAACGAAGCCACGTTCTTTGATCAAACGAAAAGATATCTCCTTTCTCGTCTTGCTGTTTGCAACCAGGTCGATGTCAGTGGAACCATACCAGCTGTTGTAAGAGTCAACCGCCCAACCGCCAACCAGCACTAATTTGGGAGAGTCTACGCTTTATTCATTTTTGGATACTGATTTCCAAATGAAAGTCAGTTCCTCCAATGAAGCTTCTATTAGCCCAAATGACTGCTCATAGCTTGGCATAATAATCGACCATGGCTCTTGTCAAGTCGCGTGTACTGTATCCTGAACCCGCGAGGTCAAGAATCGTTTGTTCGGGAGTTGTCAGTACAATTGACTCTAATTGTCTTGCACCAGTGACATCCTCCCCCAGCTAACGCAGGGGGCTTCCCGTTTCAGCGACCGGAGTTGCCATTGCTGGCAGAGCTCCGATCTCCACGGGCGTGAATTCGGGAGTGCCCCTCCCTATCTTTGTCAGTCCCATATTGCGTATATTTATTGCGGCATTCAGGTCCCTGTCCATGGCAAGGCCACAGACACCACAATGATATATGCGGTCAGACAACTTCATGTCGTCTTTAATGTTGCCGCATTTTGAGCATTTCTGTGACGTGTGCATGGGATCTACCAGTACAACAACAACACCAGCACTTTCAGCCTTGTACGTTGTATACTGGATTATACTGTTCCATGA
>JAMCQR010000019.1 GCA_023379555.1 Thermoplasmatota archaeon
GAGAGACAAAGAAAAATTAATGAAGAAATTAAAGGAATTGAATGTGATTGTTTTTGATACCTCTACCACAGGCGCTGGGATATTCAAGAGATCCGAGTGACTGAAACCACCTGGTCACCGTCATCCAATTCTATGAGCTTAACTCCCTGTGCATTTCTTCCTTTCTGAGGTATCGATGCGACAGACGTCCTGATCGTTTTCCCGTTCCTTGTTATTATGAGAAGTTCGTCCTTCTCGTCTATTGATGAAACGTACATCGGTCTTCCCGTTCTTTCAGTGACTTTAATCGCTCTCATACCTTTCGCTCCGCGATGCCTCATCGAAAAGTCCTCAACGCTCACTCTCTTCCCGAGTCCTTTTTCTGCGATCACAATCAACTCTTCAGTTATCACAGTGGCGTCACTTGCGACCTTGTTGTCTCCCTTGAATCTTATTCCTGTGACACCGGATGCGGGTCTGCCCATCGATCTGAATTCTTTCTCTTCCACAAGCACCAGTCTGCCGTCAGTTGATAGCAGGGCAATCTTTTCATCACCGGTAGTAACGAAAACATCCTTCAACAGGTCTCCTGGTCTCAATTTCAAAGCGATTAGACCGTTGGACCGGATGTTCATGTATTGAGATATTTCAGTTTTCTTTACTCTTCCCTTTTCGGTGACGAACAGGAGATATTTCTTCCCTTCTCCCGCCTTTTTCGTCATGATGAAAACTATTCGACCCTTCATGTTCTCGAAGATCGCAGAGATCAGCTTTGCCCTAGACCTCCTCTCACCCTTGGGAATGCTATATGCCTTCATCTGGAACACTTTGCCGGTATCTGAGAAGAAGAACACCCTGTCGTGGGAATCGCAGGTTATTACCTGTTTTATCTCGCTCTCCGAAGTTCCAGTGAAGACTCCTTTTCCTCCCCTCTTTTGTGCAGAAAAAGTGTCTGCTTCAATGCGGCTTATCCGATTGTCTTCCGTAAGAACGATCGTATCTACTTCGTGCGGAATAAGTTCTTCGTCAGTGGTTTCTACGTACGAATCAGTTATCTCAGTCTTTCTAGAGTCTCCGTACTTTTCCTTGATCTCTTCCAATTCTTCCGTTATCAGATCCCATCTCAATCCTTCGTTCTTGAGCAAGTCGTTGTAGTGTCTTATGTTATCTTCGATCTCCTTCATTTCTTTCTTGAGGTCTGAAATTTCCATTCCCGTCAGCTTTTGCAGTCTTGTTTCAAGGATTGCATTTGCCTGTAAGTCATCGAAAGAAAACTGTTTTTTCAGTTTCTCTCTGGCGTCCTTAACCTCTTTGGATGACCTGATCAATTTGATCGTTAAATCTATGGCGTCAAGTGCCTTGATAAGTGCTTCCAGAATGTGCTCCCTTTCCCTTGCTTTCTTCAGGTAGAATTCTGTCCTTCTTCTTACTACCAGTTCCCTATGGTTCAGGTATTCCCTCATTATTTCTCTGAGACTTAGGGTTCTCGGCACGTTGTTGACCAGGACCAGGTTGATGATCCCATACGAGATCTGTGCCTGGGTGTGTTCATATATCTGGTTGAGGGTGACCTCCGGACTGAAGTCGTTCTTGACCTTAATCACCATTCTTATTCCATCTTTATTGCTTTCATCCTTTATGTTTGAAATACCCTGAATGACTCCTTCCTTTGAAAGCTCAGCCATTTTGATTAGGAGTTCAGACTTGTTTACTTCGTACGGTACTTCTGAGAACACTATTTCGTTCTTTTCGATTTCCGCCCTTGCCCTCAGGTCTATCTTTCCTCTTCCTGTCCTGTATGCGTCTATGATTCCCTTCCTGCCGAGTATCATACCACCAGTCGGGAAATCCGGTCCACTCACAATCTTGATCAAATCTTCCACAGGTGCATCCTTGTTCTTTATCAGATGGATCAAGCCGTCTATTATCTCATTCAGGTTGTGTGGAGGCATATTAGTTGCCATTCCTACGGCAATTCCAGACGTCCCGTTCAGAAGAATGTTCGGAATCTTGGACGGAAGATAAAGAGGCTCTTTCAACGTTCCGTCAAATGTCAGTGAAAAATCCACTGTTTCATATTCTATATCTGCGAGTACTTCATTGGAAATCTTGTCCAGACGTGCTTCTGTATATCTCATAGCCGCTGGAGGGTCTCCATCTATTGAGTTGTGTACGAATATTCCTGCCGAGAGTGCGAAGTTGTGAATATTGTCGATAGAAATATCATAAACATCCTCCGTCTCCGGCAGATATCTGATTGAACTGACTTTATGATTGTTGAACTCGGACTCGACTACGATCCCATTAGAATTGTCAGTATTGACCAGTGCCATCGCTGGTTGCAGTCCTTCAAAATTCGGATAAGACAGGGATGGGTCACTCACTCCGTGTTTCAATTTCCATTCTTCTAAAAGTGCGCTGGAAAACTGCCATTCTTTATTCGAGGGCTGATATATCATCTCACTACCCTCAGGTTTCTCGCTATCTATTCCATCGTCCACTCTCGTGTAGAGAGGCATCAGGGAATCCCCCTGCTGCAGATCCCTCGCCTGTCTATATGTTCCGTCTCTCAAAAGGTATCTATGGTCTGGAGTACATCTTATCTTCTCTCCATTGTCGATTGTGACTTCGACCAATTCTGCATTCCGTCTGGTGATTCTCGGATTCCTGATTTCGGCGACTTCTATCCTGTTTCCCTCTTGGTTAAATCCAAAGGTCCAGTTTCTTTTCCCTTCCTTATCCTCCTGGATAAGTTGCTCGAAGTCCAGATCTCTTCCGTCCGTCAATCTGATTTTTGTATCTCTGGTGAAACAACCGAAGTTCCCCTGGCCGTCGATCAGCGGATACCTCAGGGAGAATTCCTGACCCATTCTTACGAGGGAAGAATATATCGCCGAGTCTCCGTGGGGATGGTACTTACCCATAACCTCTCCGACAATTCTGGCGGATTTCCTGTATGGCTTGTCGAAGGTTACTCCCATCTCGTACATCGAGTAAAGGATACGCCTCTGCACCGGTTTCAGTCCATCCTTGACGTCTGGTATAGCCCTCGAGAGAATCACGCTCATCGCGTAATCCAGATAGGAACTCTTCATTTCCT
>JAMCQR010000020.1 GCA_023379555.1 Thermoplasmatota archaeon
CCTGATCTCTTGGAGTTTCTGCTAGCAGTGCGATCATCTTGCTATTATAAAGTGGTAATATTCATGATTTATGGTGATCAAACCCGGTAAAGTATCACTGTCAAGCACAATCGACTGACCTGTTACCCATATATTTAGGGTGTTACATGTCACGAAAAAAGGTATCTAAGCACGCTAGTTCACTTATGAATCTTTATATATCCTGTGAGCTTTATTACGAGAGTTTATGAAGAAACTCCCCTTATCCAAAAAAATTCTTTATGGAATAGGTGAGATAGGGGAGACCCTTCCCCTCTACTACCTTCCCACTTACATTTTCTTGTTCTATTCTCCCCTTCAGGGGCCAAAGCTGTTGTCCTCCTATATGGTGGGACTGGCTTTGTTCTTGGGAACCATAATCCAGGCGATATCGAATCCTATCATCGGTCACTGGAGCGATAAATCCACTTCCAGATTTGGAAGAAGAGGTTTCTTCATTGCAACGGGGACCATCCCTCTAGTGGTGTTTCTCACAATGGTATGGGTACCAGTCTCTAGCGGCATAGGGCTGTTCATCCTTTTGGTATTCTATCTTGTCGGAGTCAACTTTTTTATCGTCTGGGTAGGTGCGCCGTACCTTGCCATGATGCCTGAGCTTACAATCGAATCTGGAGACAGGGTCGTTCTTTCCACTATTTCTTCATATTTCTCGATCATTGGGATAGTCATAGCCTCGGTCCTTCCTGCAATCTTCCTCGCTCTTGGATATGGATATACCGTTCTGGGTTTGACCCTGGCAGTGATATCTGGTGTTTCTTTCTACGTAGTTTTCTTTATGGTCAAAGAGAAGCCGGTGGGACAAATAGTTCCGAAACAGTATACCATAATCCAAGGCATTCTTCAAACTTTCAAGAACAAGACTTTTGATGGTTATATAATTGCGAAAACTGCTTTCACATTTGGGTTCTATTTCTTCCTGTCATCCCTTGGATACATTGTCGAAACTGTTGTAATGCCAGGAAATCCAAACTACTCAAGCTACGTAGGAGTCTTCACCCTGATAGCTTTGGTTTTGGCCATAATTTTTTCACCTCTTCTCATACGCTACTCAAAGAACCGTGGAGAAAAATCAGCCTTCGTTCTGTTCACGCTGATTCTTGCTCTTGCATTTATTCTCATTGGATTTGTTGGGTTTACCCAGATAGTGAGTAATTTCATACAGACCCTCCTTGTTATGGCTGTAGCAGGACTGGGGTTGACTTCTTACTTCATTCTCCCGAATGCCATTCTCTCAGAAGTCGTTGATGAGGATGAGATCATGTCTGGCTACAGGAGAGAGGGGATATATTTTGGCGTACAGGGACTGGTCGATAGAGTACCGACGGGTCTTGCTGGACTCGTCTTGGGACTGTGGGTGACTGCTTTCTACAATCCGACACAGAGTGTAGTTTCCATCCGAGCTCTTGGCCCCTTCGCTGGAGCCTTCCTCATTGTCGCAGCTGTGATTTTCATTTTCGTCCCTCTCAAGCAGGGTCTGAAACTGAAGGAAAAAACACAGTCCGTTTAGTCCACAACTATTGTTTCTTAGAATACTCTTCAGTCAGTCTGAGGGACTTGATTTCGTAAGCACTTATGTCGCCTTCTATAGTGCTACCATACTGTTTGATACCCTCAGAAGATGGACTGGTTAAAGGATTTTCCAACAAATCTGTCTCGACAAGATTAGAAACTTCAAATGGTAGCTCGATTCTGAACTTTTTGTTCGACCCGGTGGGGTTGTAAATTCTGACGATCCTGAAGGTACCTTCCTCTGAGGCCTTCAGTGCGCCAATAACCGCATTTTCAGCAAGCAGATGTCGTTTGATAGTGTTGCTAGAACGGACTTGCACGGGATTTACGTTAAACTTGAATCCCATCTTGATATAGAATATTGGGTCTCTGCTTGAAGTGAGACCGTAGGAGAACGAAAAGGTGTTCTTCCCTCTGTCTGCGAATGGATCCGGATAAAAGGGAGACCGAAGGAGGGAGACGCCAAGATGACCATCCCTGAATGAATACCCATATTTCGAATCATTCAAAAGCAGTAAAGTCTTGCCCTCTGACTCTATCGCCACAAATCTGTGCGCTGGAAATTCATACTTGCCTCCCTCTGATTTCCTTTCAGTTATGGAATATGCAGTTTCTCCCAAACATCTACCTTCTCCCGTTTCGAGAAACATCCTGAGTAGCCTGTTGTTTCCTTGCCAATCAACGTCGAACCGTAGTTTCAAGAATTCTTCGAATTTAGGAAGCATCATCGTCATTAGAATTTCCCCTGGGTTAAGATCGTACTTAACTCTAATAATTTCTCCAAATCCCTCATCTTTAAGCCGCTGGATACTGGAGACTCTAAGTACCCTTCCTTGCTCTTTCCTCAGGTCCTCAAGTTCCCAGGCATCGAAATAGAATGGAAAATCTCTAAATAGAACTAGTTCTGGTATGGGAAGGTCTTGTCCATCAATGCGTATCGAGATGATATCGTGATCGTTGACTTCAACGGCCCAATCGTGCAATTGACGGAGGGGTAATAGACTGTCCTCTTCTGACTTGGATATTATCTTCCCTTGCTGTATAGTTTGGAATTTGTAAATCCCCATGCCTCGATCAAGATCGGCATAAAAACCGTACTCTATCCCATCAAAAACAATGGAATATTCCCTCTGGCTTTCATCTTTTACCTTGCAACCGACTCCCAGTCCGTCGGTAGATATCCATGCAGACGTTTTCCACCAGTATGGTGAGAATATTGTAAATGAAGTGTTGCCTTCTGAACTGACATTTGTTTTTCCATCATATGCTCTTCTGATTCTTTTCGAAATTCTATAAAGTTCTCGCAGAGATTCTTGGTAAACGACATCAATCGCCGACCCTGGAATTATATCGTGGAATTGATTCGCCAGTAGTACTTTCCACTCGTCTTTTAGGGATGAGCGAGACCGTATTTTGAAAATTGATGAAATTGCATCGCCCAAGAACAATTCGGATTCAATTCTCCTGTTCATTCTCTTGATGTCTCCGTGTGAGGTGTAAGTCCCCCTGTGAGCCTCGAGATATAATTCCCCAGTAATTGAAGGCAACTCAGACTCGTGGGCTTTCACCTTCGACAACCAATAATCTATCGCATCACTTCCTGTGTAAAATGTACTTCTTATTGAGTTGACGCTTTCCATCACATCAAGCATCTCTTCCGTTGGCCCTCCACCTCCGTCACCGTATCCATAAATGAGGGGAACACTGCCGATAAGTTTGGAAGTTTCAGGATTCTTTTCTATAGTGTCTGTGACGGATTTGAGATCCACTTCTGAACTATAGGTTCTCATGTGCGAATGTGCTAGGATCTCGCTACCATCAGGTGCCTTCCATTCGAAAATGTCGTGTGGAAATCGAGTTGAGTCATTGTAAGTAAATTTGGTCGTAAGGAATAACTCGAACCGAGACTTGGAAAATATCTGAGGGAGTTGTTCTGTAAATCCGAATGAGTCCGGGAGCCAAGCAATCTTACAGTACTCTCCGAACTCTTCTTTGAAATAACGCTGACCATAGAGGCACTGTCTTACTAACGATTCTCCCCCGATCAAATTGCAGTCCGATTCCACTATCATTCCTCCCACTGGTACCCACTTCTTCTCTCTTGCAAATTTCTTGATTCTCAGGAACAGATTGGGTTCCAGATCCCTGATAAACTCATAGTGGGTAACCATCGACTGCAGGAACGTGAAGTTCCTCCTTTCCATTAGGCTTAGTACCGTTGAAAATGTTCTTTGAACCTTTTTTTTTGTTTCTGCAATGGGCCAAAGCCATGCGAGGTCGATGTGTGCATTTCCGAAGGGGACAATTTCTATCTGACCTTTGGAGTCTTCCTCTGTATTGAGTTCTTTGGACAGTTCCATCAGTTCATTATTCACTTGCTCAAGATTCCCAATTTCTTGTACTCTCTCTCCACTTTCGAATTCTCTCACGTGCCTAAGCGTATCAAAATTGTACGGGTTTTCTCCCAAGATTTGGGTGAACAGATTGGCGTGGACAAAATAGGACAAAGATTCTATAGGTAAAGAAGGTATTTGTTTTAGGATGTTGTCCATCCGTTGCAATAGGTCCCATTTCTGTTCCATTACGATGAAATCAATTGTCGCCTCTATTCTTTGGTAAAGGGAATATAAGGCTTCGTCTCTCTCGTAGACCACGCAATAGATGGGTAGTTTCAAATCTCTGTGTGTTCCTAATTCCCCAGATTCAGATAACCATATCTGGATGTGGTTTGTATCGTAGGGAACCTTGAAGTTTCTATGCATGGGGTCCAATCCAAATTCTGACCTTCCGCCAATCGAAACAAGACCGCTAGAATCAATGTTGATGAACAGCCAATTTCCTTCCTTGAAACCCCAGTTTAGATCTCCTTTGATTTCAAGATATTTATGTATCATTTTCCGCGGCTTTCTTGTGACCGTCTTCAATTCTAGGAGGTGAGGTCTTTTGACTGAGGCGAGAAGTAGCTCGCTTGCTCTCCCCTTAAGAAAAGTGACAAAGGTCTCAATTTCATCCACGCTAAAGCCTCCGAAATAATAGGAGCGTACCTGAAGTCATTCATTATATTAGTGATAGAATTTATAAAAAATTTACCATGATTTGATGTGTTTTCGCTCATTCTTAAAGAGAAATTCGAGATCAGAAGTGGTTTCCTGGTTGTAGAGGGTGTATTGGAAGGAAGTATGACTGTGAGAACTGATTTGATAGTTTCTTGAGATGGTCAGAAGAAATCTACCACTTACTGGCCCCTAACACTATCTAGGCCATCACTCCTTGAGAGACCAATCGAATTCATTCAAACTGCTTTATGTCTCCACCGTACTTGTTGGAGACAGCTTCCCGCAAAAAAAGGATAGCTTTTGTCATTTGTGAATAAGGAGTTAAAGGATTTCGGTATAAATGAGGAAATTAACGGACTGTTGGCGGAAACCGATAAGATGTGGAAGATTGGGTGTCTTGCTCAGGTATTCCAGAAACCGCGAACATGAATAATACTCAGATGCATGCAGAGGGGGTCAATATTTAATAAGTCTAGAAGATTTCAAAATAGCTCCATTGATGAATCTGGTGAGTATGAAAAATAGAATGGTAATGGCACGTGCTCCACTCCGTATTTCATTTGTGGGAGGAGGTACTGACATACCTTTCTACTACAAAAAAAGCGGTTATGGCGCAGTGGTTTCAGCAGCTATCAACAAATTCATTTACGTGGCCGTCAACAAGAAGTTTGACAACAAGATAAGGGTTAGCTACTCGAGAACTGAAATTGTAGATAATCTGGACGAGATTTCACATCCGTCTGTGAGGGAGTCCCTCAGGCTTCTTGAGTTAAACAAGAGTATAGAAATTGTGAGTATATCTGATGTGCCATCACAAGGGACGGGACTCGGATCGAGCAGCACTTTCCTTGTGGCACTTCTTCATGCTCTTCATTCGTACAAGGGAGAGTTCGTGGACGCAGAACAACTGGCCCAGGAAGCGGTCCACATAGAAAGAAATGTCTTGAGGGAGGCGGGCGGGAAGCAGGATCAATACATGGCGGCATATGGCAATATCGACCTTATGAAGTTCCATAGTGATGAAAGGGTCGATATTCTACCCATATCAATTAATGAAGAAAATATGAAGAGGATAGAAGAGTCACTTCTCCTTCTCTACCTAGAAAGAGAGAGATCATCCTCTCACATAATAGAAGATCAGGGGGTTTCGGCAGATAGTCAGAGGGCAGTTTATGATGAATTTACAAAGATGGCTGAGGATTCCTGCAAGTACATGGTGGATGGAGATGTACCAGAGTTGGGAAGTCTTGTGATGAAGTACTGGAATTTGAAAAGAGAGCTATCCAGCAGGATCAGTGATGGACGCATAGATGATGCTATTTTGAAGGCCTCAGAGATGGGTGCTTTTGGAGGGCAAGTAATTGGTGCGGGCGGAGGTGGATTCCTCATGTTCATAGCCGATCCACAAATACACCAAAGAATTGCCAATTCCTTGGGTCTGAAGAAACTCGATTTCAGATTCCAATTTGGTGGTAGCAGGCTGATTTTTGTCGGGGATTGAGACGGGAAAACAGTCATATCAAAACGGATTCAGATGCAAGACTACGGGTAGGAGAAGGGACCATCCGAACCTATAAGAAATTTGTGAAAAGGGTTATTCGGTCTGGAAATGGAAATTTCTTGAGCGATTGTTGAAATAATGTTTAATATCTATTAGAAATCCCCCTTTGTGAAGGGGAAGAAGATACTAGTTACAGGGGGAGCTGGATTTATCGGAAGTAATCTAGTCAATGCTCTTTACAGGGACAATGAGGTTGTAGTGCTGGACAATCTTCATACAGGTAAAATGAGCAACTTAGATAATGCAGTAAAAGGAGGAATAACATTTGTTGAGGGAGACGTGAAAAATGTCAAATCAATTAATGGAGATTTTGATTACGTGTTTCATTTAGGAATCTATTCGGCTTCTCCGATGTACAGGGACAATCCCAACCTTGTTGGTGAGGTCGTTCAGGGGATTACTAGCGTGCTGGAATATTGCAAGGAAGCAAAAATACCGTTGGTATTCGCTTCCACATCCTCGATATATAATGGAATAGTTCCACCACACAAGGAGAACGTGATTCCCGGTGTGACGGACTACTACACAGAAGCAAGAATCGGATGCGAAAGGATGAGTGAGTTGTATTCTAAGTTGTATGACGTAAATGTTGCAGCAATGAGATTCTTTTCTGTCTACGGCTTCAACGATATTGGAAAAGGGAAGTATGCCAATCTCGTGACCCAGTTCACGGTTTCACTGCTTAATAACGAACAGCCGTTGATTTATGGAAACGGTGAACAAAGAAGAGATTTCATCTTTGTGAGCGACGTGGTTGATGCTCTCAAGAGGGCATCAACGATAAAGGGCTTCGGCATATACAATGTTGGCACAGGAAAGAACTACACCCTCAATGAAGCGGTTTCCAAGCTCCAGAGCGTGACTGGAAAGAAGATTGCTCCAAAATATATTGAAATGCCAGTGAAGAACTATGTGATGACTACTCTCGCCGATACAACAAAAGCAAAAAAAGAAATAGGCTTTGCTGCAAAAGTCAGTCTAGATGAGGGGATACGTCTGCTTTTCTCAGGTTTGCATTAAAAATAAAAATAGAGCACATTGACCAAAGTATAATGTATTTCTTGAATCTTTGAAGTCAATTCCGAACCTATCCTGACGCAACAGCGAACAATATCGCTTTTCTCACTATCAACTCTGCCTGTTAACCCAGAAGTGAATTCTACTAAACTATATTTCTCTTTGAGTCCCTATTTAGTTTCAACGAAGTGATACTGGAGATACAGAGTGTATTCGCTCTGGAAGTAGTACTTAAGTCCATATTCACAATTAAAGTGTTTATGGCTTGTGACTGCGTCATAATTGACGTGTCAAGTATGCTGAAACCAAGAATAACGATAAATTGACCGTTTTTAATTGTTGATTCTGTATTTAAAATTTCAGTATGAACAGTTAGAAATTTATTGGAGCGCCTATTACTCATCAAGATGAATGTTCTTGTGACTGGTGGTTCGGGTTTCATTGGGAGAAATATAGTCAAGACTTTAAAAGAAAAGGGGTATGAAGTGAGTACTCTGGACATAAAGGAGAAAAATTCCGTTGCAGATAATCATATTACCTGTGATGTAAGGAACCGTCATATGGTTGATAAGGCCCTTAAGGGAATCGATTTTGTTTTTCACTTGGCTGCAGTGACATCCCCTCCCGAATTCGAAAATCTGATGGCAGATGGGTATGACGTTAACGTGCTGGGTACTTACAACATTCTAGCAGCTAGTCACGCAAACAAAGTTGAGAGGGCTGTGATTGCGTCCTCGTCTTCAATTTACGGAAACTCTTCAAGAATGACTTCTGAAGACAAGCTGCCTAAAGCGTACGGCAATTTTTATCCTCTTAGCAAAAGGATAAACGAAATGACCGCAAAGATGTTCAAAGATTATGATTTAGAGGTAGTAGCATTAAGGTATTTCAACACTTATGGCGCTGGTGAAAATAGCAAGGGACCATATTCTAGCGTCATATGGAAATTCATAGAAAGCATAAGAAATAATAGAAAACCGGTAATCTACGGAGATGGAAAACAGAGTAGAGATTTCGTTTATGTAAAAGACGTAGCCGCTGCTTCATTACTTGCAATGGAAAAAGGTGAGCCGGGGGAAGCTTACAACATCGGATCCGGTCTTTCTACTAACTTCAACACAATTTTCGACATAGTCAAAAGGGAAACCGAATATCAGGGAGAGGCAGAATATGTCAAGAACCCACTCAAGAGTTATCAACAATTCACGCTTGCCGACATATCAAAATCAAGAAGAGTGCTTGACTATTCGCCCAAATATGATATGAAGGACGGTGTTAGGGATATCCTTGATTCAATCTAGCAAGTCACAGGTGCGTGTTTAAGTTTAGAAGGATCTGATTATCTCTGCTAACCACTTTTGTTTTATGAGTAATGCTAGTTAATCTCTGCTCTTTGTTTACTCGAATTTTTTCACTACTAGGATAAGGTTCGAAATGCTGTAAATTGAAAAAATGATTCACAAGATTTTTATAACCGTAACAGGTCAGTCTTATGTGCGCATTAGCCAGGATGGATTTCCTTTCTGGTGATGAGTTGTGGTACATCTCTTATGAAATTCTTCCTCCTCAACTTCTGCGTGTAGAATATGGAGAAGAGTCTATCATACGCTTCAGATCCAC
>JAMCQR010000021.1:0-36385 GCA_023379555.1 Thermoplasmatota archaeon
GGAATCTCAGAAAAAGGAAGAGAAGAAGGAAGAGAAGAAAGAGGAAAAGAAAGAGGATAAGAGCGAAGAAGAAGCGGTCGCTGGACTCGGTGCCTTGTTCGGGTAGATTACTGAATGAGCCTGAGAACTATTCTTTTATTTCTTCTATTTTACATCGTACCAATAGCCATTTTTGGGTACGGGATATATTTTAAAATTTTATTGCTAGACCTGATAGGATTGATCTGGCTAATTTCGGCTTTCTTTCTGAACTTGATGAAAGAATAGAGATAGCTTTCCTATATCATCCATCTGTTGTGATAGGAACTTCATTACTGTTCTTCTGTTTCTGTGTTAGGAACGAAAAGATTGCAACACCTGCTGGCAATACCGCAAGTCCCCAAATTTCTATCGGTACGTTAAGGTATGAGAGCAGGAAAGTGCCGTAACTCGGCCCCATTCCTCTTCCCATTGACAGGAAGAAATTGTATACTCCCATGTGTGTACCAACGGATCTACCCGCAGCAATTTTTGAAACCATAGCATTGCCAGTGGGAGTTACAGCATTCTCTCCCATTGTCACCACGAGCATCGAGAACATGAACTGGTACAGAGTATGATCAAAGGCCATTGAGAAGTATCCAATTATGTAGAAAATTGAACCTAGTATCATTCCGTTCCATAATCCTATCTTATTGACAAGACGGTAGATAGGTAACTGGAATGCGGCTACTGCTGTCCCATTTACGAAATATATGAGTCCTATTGCCGTGGTGCCTAGACCCACAAAGTGGTTCGCGTATATTGAAAGAGTAACAGAAAATTGTGAAACCACGACAAAAAGGAAGGTAATGGCTATCCCGAAGAGATATAATCTCTTGTCGACCTTTCTGAACGAAAACTTCTCCAGTGTTTTCGACTCGTTCTTCTTATCCTTGAGCAAAAGCAAAAGTGGGAATGCCACGATAGTGCTAAGTGCGGCTATCAAGTATATGTAAGAATAGCCTAGCGAAGTTGCCACAATTCCTGCCATAGCCGGCCCAAATGCCCAACCGAGATTTGCGGCTACACGGAAATAAGAAAAACCTGCAAGCGGTACGTCACTACTCAGGGATAGCAACGCATTCAGAGATGGCATCATCATAGAACCAACTGCCTGATTCAGGACGAACAATCCTATGAATAAAAGAGGTATCGGAAATGCTATTGCTGAGATAAAGAGGGAGAAAAGAGTCAGAAAATATAACGACATGAACGTCAGAATTATTCTCTTGAACCCGTACTTGTCCCCGAGGTGCCCTGCAACGATCTGGATGATGCCCCCGAGGACTGCGTTGAAGGCAAATATTAGCCCGATGAGAAGGAGTGGAACCTTCAGTATATCGTTCAAAAACAAAGGGGTGAAACTCCATACTCCGCCCGTTCCGAAAGTCCTTACCGCTTGTCCTACCGATATGATAAAAATGTTCCGTCTATCCGTGCCACTGATTCATCTGTCAGATTAATGACTTTCCATCCATGTCTGAGGGGATATCATACCCGAATGCTTTGAGTATTGTGGGAGCCAGATCATATATGCTAGGGTTGACCTCTCTTGGAGCTATGCCTGGTCCAACCATTCCAAATATACCCTTGATCCTGTGGTGACCAACCTGTGGGTACCTGTACCCCCATATCTCGTCCGGAATTTCAGAAGCCCACTGGTATCCAGATAGAGGATATCTCTGATGGTATATCTCATGGGAGATCGCTACCAAATCAGGACCGTCTGCTACGTAAGGTCCCCAGTATACATCATTGCCCCTGAGTATATTCTTTATCACTGGTTTTCCCGTCTTTGACTTTAGGGATGTCAGTTTCTTAGTAAGCTCTTCCAGAATTGACTCCTTCTCGTCTTCATAGAGCGGGTTAACATACAGCATTCCCTCGTCAAGTGCAATTACTTTAGAATCCTTCCAATTTATTCTCTTCTCCGGGGCAGATTCCATCACGCTGTCCATCTTCTTAATCCTCTTAACGATCTTGTTCTGCATTTTATTCGGCAGTTTGCCGACGACTCTGTCCAGTCTCAACTTCGTCCCTAGGTTCACCACCGATTCCCTCGACAGACCCTTTGAGTCACCCTCCTTCAGGATTAGAAATCCCTCCCTCGCAAGAAATTCGTTCGTGTATAATTCGTCCTCAATCGGTCCATTACCGTGGTCGCTCATCAGGATTGTATAGCCATCCTTATTCTTATTCAGGATCCTCTGGAGCCCTTCGTCATTCGCCTTGAAATTTCTGTACATAATGTGTTCGTTGTTCCACATGAAATGTGAAACGTGATCATTCATTTCGACAGAAATGTGAACCAGATCTGCATCCCACAGCATTTCAGCCATGTCAAAACGGGACTTTATTTCTGCCTCCACCCCATCCATCGTGACCTCTGGGTCTTGATTTCTTCTGAAAAGGTGTAGGCCGTCCTTTGGAAACCACGAAGGCATGGTCCTTTCAAACTCTGGTGGATAAGTCCACGGACCGTCTCCGTGATTCATTCCGGAGATCATGACGCCGTTTACCTTATCAGGCGGATATGTGGACGGCATATCAATTATAGAGACTTTGTGACCTCTTTCTGAAAGTATGTCCCAGTAATCATCTCCGTGAAAATTGGTTGAATTTAAATGCCGGAACCTGAATTCTGACCAGTCGATTCTAGACCAATGAAAAACCCCTGTCTTTCCGGGGTTCTTACCAATTGAATATGACTTCCATGCGGGTTGAGTGAGGTATGGAATGGTTGAAAGCAATGGACCGTGCATCCCCTTCTTCCAAAACTGTGCATAACCGGGTAACTCTCCCTTGTTGATGTATGGCAGTAGTGGATCCCAAATGGCACCATCCAATCCAACAACAACTACTTTCATTCGAAGATAATCCTTGCATATTTATTAAATATTTAACCCCGAATATAGGCGTCAATTAGTGCGATCGGCTTCATCAACGTCTCTATTATGTGAAAAGGATGTTTCACTTTACCACCCGCCTTAGATTTCATTCTCATCGAAAGTGCCTTGTTCTTTATGAAGACACGAGCGGCAGAACGGAGGTATGCATACCTTTTCCTTGCCAGTTTGAAATATGAGTCGAACTCTGAGTGGTCGTGGTAAATAGGAGCATCTTTTATGTAAATTCCCTTGAACCCTGCCTTCAACGCCCTGATATTTAGATCGTAGTCCTCGCTGTACGGGATCGAGTCGTCGAAGCCTCCGAGTTTCTGAAATATTGAAGCTCTCCACATTGAGTTGCCTAGGGGAAGGAATGCGATATTGGAAGGAACCTGATACTGATAGATATAGTCCTCAATCTGATTCACGTACTCTTCTGGTCTGTATTTAGGTTCAAAATGTAGCATAGGTCCCCCGGAAAAATCAGCTCTCCCTTCGAGGATCGGATCAGATAGTTTTTCGAGCCAGGTGGGCACTGCAGTTTCGTCTGTATCGATAAATGCTATCAGTTCCCCCCGTACGAGAGAGAGCGCCTTATTTCTTGACTCGACAACATTGCCTGGCAAATGCTCAAGTCTGGCCCCATACTTGAGACATAATTCGGCAATATTCCAGTTGGTTCCACCGTCTGCAACCACAACCTCAAAAGGTTTCAGAGACTGTTTTGTAAGCGATTCGAGTGTCCTCTCAATCCTTCTGTCGTTGAGAGACGCAATGATTACTGAAATCCGTCCAGAGCGTTCCCCTTGCACGTCTTCCTATGAAAGTGTGTTATAAAACCTTTTGAACCGCATTGATTGTAAAGACATCGCGAATAAGTTTAAGCATTCAATTTTTGCTCATTTGCAATCCATTAAAGTTGTCTCCTCCTTTCTAGTCCGAATGCGCTAAATTGGCCAAGTTTGAAAATGTCCTAATTTCAATCTGCGTAAGATTCATAGATTATGTTTTGAAGTCACTGCTAATAAAAACAGTAAACAAAATTAATATACAGAAAATCTCTTAATTTATTGTTATTTATGCAAAAAAGGAAGATTTTACTAAGGTACAGGCCTGTTATTCTCAGTCTTCTTGCAATAACCATTATCCTTTTAATTTCCTCATTTTCTGCCTTGCCAGTCAGCAAAGGAGCCACGCAGGTTCAGGTCGAGAGCGCTGCAGTCAATCCACAACAATCCTTTATGAATTTACCCCCGGGTGCACAGATATACCTGTATGGCTATAACGTGGGAGCATCTCTCCAATCTGGACTTTTCGTAAACGGACAGTACTTCTTTATCGACAACGAGAACGGCAATATTGTCGATTCTCTCGCCGTAACAGCCAACAACTCCAATGGTTTTGGGACCCCGTGTGGAGCACTAACCATCGCCGGTATTGGAATTTCGGGGTTCAGTTCCTACACATTCACGTACGGAATGAACGCTACTTCAGGAGCGGGGTCTGCATCTGACACTTTCAACGTGACTTCAACAGGTCAGCTTGCTGTGATAATTGCTTTTGGGGGAAGCCAGTCGATGGTTCGAGTTTCTGGAATTTCGGGGATGCATGTTGATGCATCCAACGTCAATTCATCTGGGTGGGTTACTTCTGGACTCATGCCTATGATAGTGGGGCATTCGTACCTTAATAAAGGACAATACACCGTTTCTGAAATCTCCGAAGGAAACGTCACTCAGAACACGACGGCGAACAAGACCCATATGGCAGATCTGATTGGAGTGTTTCTATTCACTCCGGGGACTCCGTCCAAAACGTTCACCCCTACGCCTACAGCAGGAATCAGCATATTCCAGATAATCGATGTTATGGTGGTGGTAGCAGTCATAGCTGTTGTATCTCTGGTCGTTGGAATTGTCATAGGAACGTTTATCGGTAGAAAGACCAAGGGAAACTTGACCTGATTCTGGACTGCTTAGATTCAGACTAAATCAGTATTGAGATAAACTACCTCTGCGCTGCTGGAGGATGGCTAAGCAGAATTATCTGCATTTTAACTTCAGCGCAAATCGCCACACCATCTGTTCGCGCGGTCTAATTTTCCTTCATCGTTTACTGTTCCTTGCAGACACTTCGCTGATCTTGTTATCGAAGTAGACCATGTTGACCACTTCCCTCAGATTCCTGGCTCCCCAGTAGTCACCAATGGAGCTTCCCACCAGATCCCCAATTTCGTAATCGATGAAGTCATAGCTCCTTCTATCGCTGCAGATACTGAGGGAGAGCTCCCAGTCCTCCACACCGTTTATGTATGCCTCATCAAACACATCACCATCAACTGATTTTGCCCATCTTCCACTAAATATGGAGAAGTCACTGGTCAGAATGTAGCACCTAGTTTCCCTGTAAAAGAACTTCTTGAAGATTTCCCTTCGAGATGCGTAGACCCATCTCGCACCAAACTTCCTGGAAACTTTCCTAGTCTTGAGGAATATACCCGTGTTCATGTTTCTTCTTGATAGGAGGTAGAAATACTCGGCAGTTCTTCCAACAATGGACCTTGGAACACCGATGCAAATCGGAAAATCATGATATTCCGTAGGTTTGGTGAATAGCGAGTTCAGTTTCTCTGGGTCCATCTTTCCGAGTTCCTCGAGTAAAACCTCCGGTTCATCTATCTTAATCATATCGTCGTTAGACAGCACTATCCACCTCGGGTTATATTTCAGCGCTGCCCTGATCCCGACGTTGCAACTGTGGGAGTAGTTGAAGTAAGGGTCTTTGTGACTCCCACTCTCCACAAAAATGATGTGAATACCCTTGAAAATGTTCTCCCTACATTCACGAGCAAACCTTCCTTCATAGTCAGCTGTCGGGATGACAACTATCTCCTCCTTGTCCCCCTCCACTTCTATTATCTCAGTCCTGCCTCTTGGCCTCTCTCTCATCCATTCGATTATGTCTTCCCTGCCACGGAAACTGTCGTAAAATCGAAGAATACTATCATGATCCCCTGAGGTGAAGAGTCTGTCCCTACACCATGTCGTACTCAGAAAGGGTTCGATTTTCTCATTTCTAAGAAATTTGGTGAAGAGTGTGCATTTCTTCTCCGTCACTAAATCTTCAAGTAACTCCGACTAATTAATTTATTTGGAAATTGCAGATTTTCAAGACCAAGTCTTTCCATATTTTAGTCGATTTCCATCGATGCTTGACAAAGTCACGGTCAACTTTATTAGAATGGTATCTATGATAAGACGTGAAAGGGGTTATACTACACGGAGGTGCTGGTACGCGTCTGAGACCCCTTACATACACGGACGTGAAACAGCTCTTACCTCTGGCTGGAAAACCGGTGAGTGAGTACATACTTTCCAACCTGATCGATCTTGGGATAGATGAGGTAAACATAGTTCTCGGAGAGGTCGGACACAACGAGGTCCAGGGCTACTATGGCGATGGATCAAAATGGGGAATCCACGTATCCTACACCTATCAGGGAAAGCCGCTGGGAATTGCTCATGCCATAGGAATGGTGAGAAATTTCGTGAAGGATGATGATTTTGTAGTCGCGCTTGGAGACAATTATTTTCATAATGGATTTGAAGTGTTGTCGAGAGATTTCGAGGAACAAGGCAAGGAAGCCTACATCGCCATTACGGAAGTTCCGAATCCCAGACAATTTGGAGTGGCAGAGCTGTCAGGAGAGAAGATCACTAAGCTCGTTGAAAAACCCAAGAATCCGAGGTCCAAGTTCGCAATAACAGGGGTTTATTTCCTTAGAAAGAGCGTATTCCCATTCATCGATTCCCTAAAGCCATCGTCGAGAGGGGAACTCGAAATCACGGAAGTGTTCCAGAAGATGATTGACGCAGGGATGGAGATAGGATACAGCGTTATCTCGGGCTGGTGGAAAGATACTGGTACTCCGGAAGAGTTTCTGAGCTGCAATCGGATGGCTCTGGAAGGCCTGGTCTCCAAGGGTGTAGGGAAGAATGGAACCTATAGTAAGGCGTATATGGGTGAAAATGTAACTATAGACAGTCGTTCTAAGATATCCGGACCCTGCTACATAGGAAGCGGATCGAGAATCGTGAACAGTTCGATAGGTCCATACACGAGCATCGGAAGAAACTGCAGACTGGAGGATTGCAATGTTGAGAACTCCGTCATAATGGATGACGTATCTATCCTTATAGACCAATCACTGAAGGTGAAGGACAGTATAGTCGGATCCGCAAGCGTGATTAAACCAAACGGAGCAGGAGAAAAGTCACTCCGTGTCATCATAGGAAGAGACTCAAAGATCGAGGTGTGATTCTCCTTTGAAGGCCCTTATACTGGGAGGATCTGGCCAACTCGCAAGATCGCTCTTGCCGCTGGTCGAGGGGGCAGTACTTGCTTCCAGGACAAGTGACTCAAAGCTGGACCTGACGAACACGGAATTGATCTACGATAGGATATCAAGGATTGCCCCTGATCTCATAATAAATGCGAGCGGAATGACTGGGGTCGATTTGTGCGAAACGAATTTCCGGGAAGCATACCTATTAAACGCTCTGTCGGTAAAGGAGATTGCAAGATTTTGCAGGAATAACAAGATCAGGTTGATCCACTTTTCAACGGACTACGTGTTCGATGGAAGTGAGGGGAGTTATAGAGAGGATTCGATCCCAAATCCGATCAACTATTACGGCATGAGCAAACTTATAGGGGATGCATATGCCTTATCCTACGACGGATCTGTCGTTATACGCACGTCTGGAGTCTTTGGTCTCTCGCGGAACTTTCCAATTCTTGTTCTTGAGAAGCTCAAAAGAAACGAACAGGTGAATGCGATGAAGGGTTACTATTCACCCATTTTCGCTGGCCTTCTGGCCCGGTCCTCAGTTGAACTCATACATTCTGAATGGTCCGGACTGCTGAACATCGCTGGTGAAAGGATCACCAGGAGGGAACTGGCTGTGAGAATAGCCGAGAGATTCGGTCTCGACAAGAATCTGGTAAATGAGAAGACTGAGGGATTAGGTTTCGTCGCAAAACGACCCTTTGATTCATCCCTCGATTCGTCCTTGGCCCGTAGATTGTTATCGATTGACTTCTACAGCTCAGAAGCAAACATAGACGAATTCTATTCGTATGTCAACAGAAAATGATTTTAAATCAACTAACATTCGATGTCACGATGCCAGAATTTCTGAGGACGGAAATCAAGGAAGTCATCTTGGTGAAGGCCAAACTGCACAAAGATGAAAGAGGGTTCTTTGAAGAGCGATACAAGAGGACAGATTTTAGCGAAAGCGGGATAAGCGATGAGTACGTCCAACTAAATCATTCGTTCTCAAGGAAGGGAGTAATCAGAGGCCTGCACTTTCAGAGGAGCCCTGAGGAACAGGGAAAACTCGTAATGACGGTCTCCGGTGCTATACTGGATGTAGCCGTTGACATTAGACCCTGGTCATCCACCTTCAAGAGATGGGTATCCGTTGTACTCTCAAGAGAGAATGGCACCTCTCTGTGGGTTCCGCAGGGCTTTGCCCATGGTTTTCTCGCACTGGAGGATTCAGACGTCATTTACCTTACGACAAAGGAGTACTCTCCGCACCTAGACTGTGGGGTCAGGTGGGACGATCCCGACATAGGTGTAAAATGGCCAATCGTTTCTCCCATAATTTCGTCAAAAGACAGGAAGCTGAAATCTCTCAAAGAACTGATCGAAAGTGGGGAGGTGAAATAGTGGCGAAGTTGCTGGTTACGGGAGGTTACGGTTTTATCGGCTCGAATTTTGTCAACTACTGGCTAAGGAACCATCCAGATGATTCCCTGTTGAATCTGGACAAGATGACCTACGCCGCAGACGAAAACTATGTAGATGAGTCTCTGAAGAGCAAGAACTACAGCTTCGTCAGAGGGGACATAGCGGATAAGGAGCTCGTGATGTCCATCACTGCAGAGGTTGATACGGTGATTAATTTCGCTGCGGAATCTCATGTCGATAATGCAATAAACGAACCCTCAGCATTCGTAAAATCGAACTACCTGGGGGTGTTCAATCTTCTAGAGGCCGCTAGGAAGAGGGATCTAAGGTTTCATCAGGTATCCACGGATGAGGTGTACGGTTCTCTCTCTCTGGACTCGAGCGATAAGTTTGGCGATGGCTCCTGCTATAGCCCGAGGAACCCTTATTCTGCTACCAAGGCTGCCGCAGACTTGCTTGTCAGAGCGTACTTTAACACGTATGGAATCAAAGCGACCATCTCAAACTGTAGCAACAATTTTGGACCTCACCAACACCCTGAAAAATTGGTACCCAAGACCATACTAAATGCAGTGGGGAACCGGAAGATTCCACTCTATGGGGACGGAAAACAGGTCAGAGACTGGATCTATGTGGAGGATCATGTACGGGGCATTGAGCTCATTCTCGGAAGGGGGAAGATCGGGGAGAGCTATCTGATAAGCGCGGAAAATGAGAGAAGGAACGTTGAAGTTGTGAATGAAATCCTAGGGCTACTCAAGAAGGAAAGGAGTCTAATCGAATTCGTATCGGACAGACCTGGTCACGATGTCAGATACGCACTGGACTCTAGCAAGATGAGATCGATAGGATGGGCCCCACGATACGAATTCCAAAATGCTCTTAAAGAAACGGTGAGGCACTACCTGGATGAGTTTAATCTGTACTCAAGGAAGACGTCAAGACAAGGAAAGTAATGAAGATCTATTCCTCGAGAACGCGTTAAGGACAGAGATCAGTATTCCATCTATGCGACCCCAATTCTAACCCAAGTCAGAATCAAGGAATTCTACTTCCCTGGCCTTTTATTCTCTTTCCAATGACTGTTCCAGCTACCAGCGGACGATCGCAACTGCCGCAATCATCACAGAAATCACGACTACTGTGAGTATATCTCCGAGTTAACGAGTACCTTCTGAGAATTCCCTATGAACGTTCCCGGATAAATTTGAAGCAGAGGGGCCCGTTCAGGTTAACATGGTCGAGTAGAGAGTAAGCGCGGTGATCCTGTCAGGCTTGGTTAGATCCAGACATCTAGTCTAGACGGTCTCTTCAGATTCCGTTTCCAACTCCTCCTCTGAAATTCCGTACGGCGAGATTTCCCCCTGTACGGCTTAGAGAATGGTTTCTCTCGGTAGGGTGCAACCTACTCGTCTTGGTTTGATGCACACTCAGTCCAAGGGGGGAAGTTCCGAACGTGTGGTTAGCGAGACTACCCGTGTCCCGTAGGAGTTCATAGCTCATAGAGCAATCCTTCACTTACCTTCTTCTCCAAGAACAACTATACCTGCAGGTCCTTCATTCCTTCTATTTATTATCAGGGATGTCACAGCTACTAAGACCTGATCCGCTATTCCATGCACTGCAAGAGAGGGTAACAACAAGCATTCCCTCTGATGCAATCTCAGTGCATGGAATTTCCCCATTTTGCCCATCTGAAATAATGCGACCGTGCTACAGCCCTTTCGCCGAAGTGCTTTACGTGCATACTCATCCGATTTCACACGTGTATGACGTCTTCGTCGAAATGTGAACGACTCGACGCACTCAATATTTCGCTTGAACCATGTTCGTGCAGGGTCAATTACGACGCTGCAGTTTTCGCTTAATGCTGTGGCCCGGTCACTCGGCAGCTCCCCTGCATTGCTTCCTCTAGTGAGGACGGGAACATTATCCACAGAGCTTTCGCTGGATGCATTGCTGTATTCCAGTGTCTGTTTACCTACAATGGGTCCAGATTCTTCCATTGACTACTCTTAGTCTACCCGATGAGTTTATGGGCTGCATCACACACAACCGACAGCCACCTCATCACTAAGATTCTAAGTATGCTAACAGGTTGTAGAAGATTCTTTCCTGATATATCTTTAAGAGAACAAATGACCTGACGGCCCTGAACATTATCCTTTCAATGAGCCTGATCGCTTCGATCTTTTCCCTCTCCGTCGTGGAACTCCATCATATTCTCCTCGTGTCCATTGTATAAACGGAGTTGTAGTAAAACTACTTCCACACCCCTGATGCGACGGATCTTTGCAAGTATTACAAGCAAAAATAGAACGAGGAGATTTGTGACAATCGACCTGCCATAGGTATCCGGTAATTGATTAAAGATTACCCTGCCGTATTTTCTGAAATCCAAACATTATGAACTCTTCTACGGGCCAGAAATCCCCATACCTGTATTTTTCAATGACTCTGATCTCATCCGAGAGATCCCTCCTGACCCTGTTTTCTTGTTTTCATAAGGGCAATAGACACCCACTTATTCAACTTCTTGAAGTCGTGCAAGTATGAATACGGCAGGGGATCCACTAGTGGACAAGATATCGCCATGACTTATGAAATCCCCTATATATGCAATCCTCGCATCCAAGGATTACGTCTTTCACTTAGGTATTAAACAGAATTTCTATCATTTTGAGTATTTTGTGGATATCTACAAATAAAGAGACGTTATTTGAAGGAAGCTGTAGTGAAATGACTGTAGGTGCTTTGTTTACTGGAGGGTACGGGAAGAGGTTGCAGTCCATCACAGGAGGGTTTCCAAAAACACTTTTGCCCCTTAAAGATGATTATCTGGTGTTGGACAGGCAGCTGCTGGACTTTAAATGGGCAGGGATTACCGAGGTCTACCTTCTGTCGGGATATAAGGGAGAACTTATAGAAAGGAGGTATGGTCAAGAATGGAAAGGGATAAGGATCACTCACTTAAGGGAGGAGCAACCGATGGGAACTCTTTGGGCGTTGAGAAATCTCTATTCGCATTTGGACTCGGACATCATATTGAAGAATGGAGATACCATTTGTGATCTGGATTTGCGCAGTTTTCTCTCCTACTCGGCATCGAAGAGGAGCCTTGTGACCTTAGCTGTAGCCAAAATGGTCAGTCCATTTGGAATTGTTTCAATTCACAATGGATATGTATCCGAATTTGTTGAGAAGCCGATATTAAATCATTATGTTAACATAGGTTGCTATCACCTGAAACCTGGAGTAAAAGCATATCTTAAGAGAATTTATGCCAGCACAGGGATCGAAAACACGTTGTTCAATTCCCTCTCTAAAGACAGTAAAATCAGAGCTTTCAAATTTGGAGGATACTGGAAGTCGGTAGACAGCGTGAAAGACTATGAAGAGATCAAGAAGGATTATGAAAAGCGTGAAGATTACGACTTCGGGCATGTCTTCTTGCACCTGGGAATCAAGGAATGCATCGCTAACAAAGACCGAGTTGTGATGACAAATGGAAATGGAAAGATAAAAGTAGTTGACGGTAAAGTTAGCGTGAATGGGACCATTATTTCAAAGGGAAAGAGTAAGTCTATCGGTGAAGCTAGTCAAATAAGATCCATCGAGGAGTCTAAATTTTCCCTGATTGGAAACATTAGTATAACGAATCCCAAGGGAGTTTAGTTACCTGGTCTGTCAGCAATGTCCCGTTTCCTTGCTTGACTACATCAGATGAACAGTTTATCCAACTCGTAACATATCATATGAATGATAGCTATGTGTATTTCCTGAATTATGGGAGTCTTATCTGAATCAGCTTTGATACACCTATCCGCCACCATTTTTGCTTTCCCACCACTCTTACCAGTCAAGGCAAGTGTGAAAGCTCCTTTCTCCTTTGCCCTCTTCAGACCCTCTATCACGTTGTTGGAATTTCCAGAAGTACTGATACCGACGACAACATCTCTTGAATCGCACAGCCCATCTACCTGTCTTGAGAATACGGATGAATAATCGTAGTCATTTCCAATTGCGGTTAAAGAAGATGTGTTGGTTGTAAGTGCTATTGCCGGCAGAGATCTTCTTTCCACCAAAAATCTTCCTGATAGCTCTGCTGCAAAATGCTGTGCATCCGCCGCAGACCCTCCGTTTCCGAATGTTATCAGCTTCCCGCCGGAGCTGAGCCTCGCGTGGAGTAGTTTGGCAAATTCTATTATATCAGTCAGTACAATTGCCTTCCTAGCTTCTATTCCCTCGTCTATATATTCTCTAAGATCCGATTCATTTCTCTCCAACGAATATCACCCTGCTCCCTGATTGAGTAAATTTGAATCCTGTCATCTCGAGCCCTAACCCTTTTAAAAGGAGTTCGTGTTTGCTTGGGTCAGCAATTATGAGTATGAACCCGCCTCCTCCTGCTCCTACAATCTTACCTCCGATTGCTCCGAGTTCCAATGCCCTTTGGTATACCCTGTCTATCCAGTCATCACTAATCTTCTTAGACAGCTTCTTTTTCAGAATCCAGTTATCATGCACCAACCTGCCAAGAGATTCAACATCGCCGTTGTTTATCGCCCTAAAAGTTGGTTCTGTGAGCGCTTTCATCTCATCGTATGCGTCCATGTTCACTTCGGAATTGATTATTTGGTCACTATGAATCCCCGATGAGCTTCTGCCTTTGCCAGTGTAGAATAACATTAACGATTCCTCAATCCTATTGATTTTCTCGGCCTGGGATGTCACGGGTATCAAATTGACATTACCATTCCCGTAGAATTTCATCAGATTCAGATTTCCGTAAGCAGCGGAATATTGGTCCTGCTTTCCACCGGGTTCCTTAAGAATTTCTCGTTCTATCGATACTGCCTCCCTTGCGAGCGTTTCGGAATCTACCAACTCACCTTTGTAACTGTGAAGTGCGTGAAGTAGACTCACGAGAAATGTGCTGCTCGATCCGAGACCAGTCCCATTGGACGGTATGTCGGAAATGCTCACTACTTCTATTCCTTTGGTTATGTTGAGTAGCCTCAGCGCTTCTCGGACTGTGGGATGTTGTATCTGATCGATTTCATCAACGATTTCTGTCTTAGAATAGCTTACTCTTATCTTGTCATCAAATTTCTTGTTGACAGTCACGTATATGTACTTATTAATGGCGGCCGAGACAACTGCCCCGAAGTCTCTATTTTCGTAGTAAAACGGTAGGTCGGTTCCACCACCGACAAATGTGATTCTCAGTGGAGCTTTTGTCATTACCATTCGGTCGAGCATTATCAATTTATGATTTCTGGTTAGTTAATAACAGTTTCCAATTGATGTATTTGTTCGCACTATACGAGGCAAACCAATTCTTCCAAGCCCTCCCAAACGCGGCACATTCGTTGGTGCGAACATCTCAAACCCCCATAACACGGAGAAGATAGTGTTGTCTGACATAAAATTCACATTTTCTCATCTCAGAGAGCAGTTGAACAGATTAACTGACTCCATGTCTTAAGGCCGACGAAAAGGATACCACAATCTCAAAGGTGAAAATATAGAAGCAATTCGAAAAGCCCTAGAAATAGTGTTCGCGATTATCGTAGGAAAAAATGATTTATGACAGTTCGAAAAAACTAGCGAAGGAAATAATTCTGGGAGGGAGAATTCAGTATATGTCTTTTGAACTATCAATTGATTCTGTCAATAGGAAAACCTTTTATTCTTATTATATATTGTCTGACTAATGTCACACATACTACTGAAAGGGTGGCACAGATACAAGGAAAAGGGAAAATATTCCTGGAAATCCTCACTCGTCATAGCATTTGTAGCAACAATGCTACTCTGGTGGTTACCAATTTTCGGTCCAATGCTTTCGGGATATGTCTCGGGCAGGACTTCGGGGTCAAAATATAAAGGCATAATCATAACGGCAATGGTCGCAGCTATAATCGGTCTGGTCTCTTTTGTATTGTCTTACATTCAGTCCGTGCCCAGTTACATCAGCTACTACTTTGGCTCTATCATTGTATATCACCTTCAGACAATTTCCCCGTACGGAGCTTGGTTCCTTTCTTCACTAGGACAAATGTTCACGAGCTTCCCTTATTATCTCTCGTACTTCCCTCCAAACTGGGCGATCCTCGTTGCGTTTGGATTTGTTGGTGGAGCAATGTCGGAGCTACTTGTAAGGGACACCGACAGAAAGAGCGTACTTTCTGCAAAACATCCAGTCCATAACGATGCCAAGGCACTGACCCCGAAACAAGTCGAATACGCACCTCCTTCGGATCCTCATCCACTTCTCAAGAAAATCATAAGGGACAAAGATGCACAGGATTCTTCAGAGGACTATATCTAAAGCCACGTTGAATGAACCACAACCCTAAGAAATTTTTTTCTAATCTTTTAATTTCTTTTTAAATTCTGCAACCTCTTCTTGTAGAGCTTTGTTCAGCGGATTCTTCCTAGCTTTTTCTTCAAGTTCCTTTAATTTGTTCTCAAGAGCCTTTTTCTTCCGGTCAAGGTCTCTCTTTCCGAGCCCCATAATCTGTCAAAAGATACTACATTATCTATTTTATCATTGAATGGAGATTAATAATTAATGGACAAAGGGACCTTAGTAATATGATACTCTCGATTTGACATTGGGTTGAGGGGCTCGTTGCTCCACATTATGGGTCAAGATGCTGGGCCATCAGGGACTGATCGACAGTTCGTGAAGAGGAAGTTGTTTGATCTAGTAGGAATATGTTATTCCGGTTATCCTAAATGACCTACCAAGTTTTGACTTTGAAACGGTTATGTTATCTCTGTGTTTCAAAATAGAGTTAGCTATGGGGATGCTGGCAAATATTTTCAACTCTGGTTCTTCGAAAATGATCGTTGTAGAGTTTCGGGGTTTGACTAATGTGACTTCCAAGTGAGGTATCATCTTGCATAGATTGTCATTGCATGGCCCCTTGGTGTATCTAAGGTCTATATAGATCTCCTTGATATTTTTGGAAACGATATATTCTCTCGCTTCTCTTGTCAACTTTATCATGGTTTAAATCTCTTGAGTAGAAGGGAGTTTAAGACGACTGTGGTTGAACTGAAAGCCATAGCGAATGCAGCCAGGAAGGGCAATGTGTTGTATATTCCTGCTCCAAATAGAGGAATCAGTGCTCCTGCCCCGATCGGAATCAACGCTGCGTTGTAGAAGAAAGCCCACAAGAGATTCTGTTTGATTTTCCTAATTGTCATTTTGCCTAGTCTGAGACTTACATAAACGTCGTAGAGCTTGTTCTTCATGAGCACCATTCCACCGGTCTCCTTGGCAATGTCCGTACCGCTGCCAATTGCGATTCCAAGGTCCGCCTTTGCGAGCGAGGGTGCGTCATTTATTCCATCTCCAACCATCGCAACTATTTTTCCAGTTCTCTGAAGCTCTTCAATCTTCTCTAATTTCTGACCTGGCTTGACACTTGCAACTATGTTCTTAATGCCCACCTTTGCGCCTATAGCTCTTGCAGTAGTTTCGTTGTCCCCGCTAATCATCCAGGTCTCCACGTGGATCCTATCTAGCGCCTGGATCGCCCTTATACTATCGTCCTTGATTGTATCGGCCAGTGCAACCAGCCCCACGACTTTTGAGTCCAAAGAGAGAATTAACACAGTCTTTCCTTCCCCCTCCAGCTTCTTGATTAAGCCTTCAAAATTTGTCGTTGAAATTCCATTTTCGGAAATCAGGTCTCTGTTGCCAATCAATATCTCCTTGTCCAACTTGCTGGATATTCCTTTCCCTGGGATGTAATTGAATTCCGTTGGAAACTGGACTTCCACATTTTCGTCCTTTGCTTTCTTCACTACAGCTATTCCCACGGGGTGTTCTGAGTTGGCTTCAGCAGCCGCTGCATATCTCAAGATTTCCGGCTTACCGACTGCAGAAAGTTCAACAATGTCAGTGACCTCGAGTTGTCCCTTTGTTATGGTCCCAGTCTTATCGAATGCAACAGTATCGACCTTGCTTGCAATTTCGATGTACTCTCCGCCCTTAACGAGGATGCCATTCTCTGCCGCTTTACCTGAAGAAACCATCAGGGCAGCGGGAGTGGCAATACCAAGGGCACATGGGCAGGCTATTATCAGGACTGAAACAAAGACTAGTAGGGAAAATGTTAGCCCTATATGACCCAAATAGAACCAGTACAGGAAGGAAAGTATACCGATCGAAACTACTGCGGGTACAAAATAGGATGAGACCCTGTCGGCCAATCTTTGGATAGGAACTTTGGCGGAATTTGCATTCCTAACCGTTTCTATTATTTCAGAGAGGGCAGTATCTCCCCCAACTTTCTCCGCTATTACCCTAATCGCACCCGACAGGTTGACTGTTCCTCCGATGACCCTGTCTCCTACCTTTTTATCAACGGGAAGACTCTCTCCTGTTATCATTGACTCATCTATGGAAGTGAACCCTTCCACAACCTTCGAGTCAGTAGGAATGCCTTCACCGGGCTTCACCAGAAGCACGTCTGAAACTTTTATCGCCTCGGCCTTAACTTCAACGATGTCTCCATTCTTGACGAGATGAGCGGTCTTCGGAAGAAGGGACACGAGCTTACTCAGAGCCTCAGACGCTCTTGCCTTCGTGAGGTGTTCCATCAGCGTGCCTGTTAAGATAAGAGATACTATCGCAGTGGAGGTGTCGAAGTATATTCCAGTTGATGGGAATAATGCAGGGAACAGGACGACAACAGCACTGTACGCCCAGGCTGCCGATGTACCTATGGCAATGAGCGTGTCCATGTTTCCAGCTCTGTTCTTGAAGGCATCGATTGTCCCCTTATAGAACTTCAGCCCGGGATAGAATTGAACGATGGATGCCATTATTAGAGTGGTATAGGCCCAATATTCAAAATGGAAAGTATAAGTAAAAATAATGACCGGAATGGTCAAGGCCCAGGCAATAGTTAGCTGAATTTTCAATTTCTTGAGTTCCTTTTCTGGCTCATCGAACTGATCTTTGCATGACTCGCTGCAGAAGTAATAGTTTTTGCCATACTTGAAACTCTTTATCGTTGCTGTGGTTTCATCTACATACATTCCGCAGATTGGGTCTCTAGTCATTCCATTATCTCCTTAAATCACGGTCATCTCAGCAGCATCCGCCACCGTGAGAGTGCCCCATCGACCCGTGCACAAATTTATGCGGGTCTGAATCAAACTGCTTCTTACAGGCGTCGGAGCAAAAATAGTACGTCTTCCCCATGTGTTCAGACTTCAAAGCTGAACCAGAATCTACACTCATTCCGCACACCAAATCTTTCTCCGTTTGTTTCTTTTCAAACATGATTCCACCAATACTAAATTGTGTGTAGATATTAAATCATATTTTATGCATCATGCACAATCGACTCCCTTTACACAAGTCAGACGTGTGATACACTGATTCTTAGCTATAAGAGAGCGTCCCACTGTAAGAATCAGTCGTGGTGAGATCTCACTTCTCTAATCTAGTCAATTTTTTGTTCAGGTCACTTTTGCAGTTTTCGCAGCATGCATAGTATTCATGATTCTTGTACTTCACTATCAGGACTTCATCCTTTATTTCTTTGCCACAATAGTCACAGTAGGTACTGACGTTCGTAGCGACGTTATCAAAGTTCTGTCTCCTGTTCACAATATCAACACTGTTGTACTTGATACTCCTCTTGAGCAGATCCATTTTACACAGAACAACATACTTGCCATTGGCCAGTTCAAGGACTTCTATTCTGTCGCCTTCTGGTATCTGTTCCAGGTCGTCGATCTCCAGAAGTATCATTTTTTCATCTTCAGGAGGTGAAACATTGACCGTGAAGCGGATAATCACCTTTTGGGAGGTAAGGGATTTTATTGCCGCACGAACTGTGTTTCTGTTGAGATTGGTAACCTTCGCTATTTCGTTGACAGTCAGTCTTGAGTTTTCAACAAGGGTTCTTAGAACTTTTGATTCGTTTTGAGAAAGGTTGATTTTTGGCATAACTTCACCGTTTAGTTAGTCATCCCTCAAGAATAAATCTTGTGCGTACTGACTAAATTTTAAACCAATAGTAACCATCCTGATTATTTTATTAGCATCAAATAGCCGGCTCATCTTTAAGGTGTCGAATAGCACTTAATTGGTATCACTTTCATTCCTATTGTTGACCTTTTTCCAGCGATAGGCAGAAGCCTGTTTTGGCATTTTGGATAGCGTTAGTATTTATCTTAGTGCTACTTCTAACCTCATGCAAATTTTCAATGATGTTACTGAATTAATAGGCAATACGCCCATTGTCAGGATAAATAAGGTAGTGCAAGGGAAGGTGAATATTTTTGCAAAGTTGGAATTCTTCAATCCCGGTGGAAGTATCAAGGATAGGATGGCTCTTTTCATATTAAACGAAGCAGAGAAGAAAGGATTGAATGGAAAAGAGATTGTTGAGAATTCGTCAGGCAACACAGGTGCCGCACTTGCAATGATTTCAGCAGTGAAGGGGTACAAAACCACCATAACGATACCTGACAAGATGAGCTCCGAAAAAGTCGAATTGATCAAAGCATTTGGGGCCCAAGTTGTGGTAACAAAGACTGATGTGCCATATGATTCTGAGGAGAGCTACTATAGCGTCGCAAGGAGGATTTCGAAGGAAAGGGGCGCATTCTACCCGGATCAGTATAACAATCCAGACAACATCAAGTGCCATTATGAAACAACTGGACCAGAAATTTGGAGACAAATGGAAGGAAAGATAGACATACTGATAGCTGGAATTGGGACAGGAGGTACTATTTCAGGAGCGGGAAAATATCTGAAAGAGATGAATCCTAAAGTTAAGGTGATTGGTGTGGATCCTGAGGGCTCAATTTTTTACGACTATTTCAAGAGCGGTAAGATAATTGAACCTCACACTTACAAAGTTGAAGGCATAGGAGAGGATTATCTAGTAAAGGCAGTGGATTTTTCGGTCATAGATGACATCATAAGGGTGAACGATAAGGAGTCATTCTTAATGGCAAGAAGGCTTGCAAGAGAGGAAGGCATATTCGCTGGTGGCTCAAGTGGATCGGCAATGGTTGCAGCACTAAGAGTAGCTGCAAACAACAAAAACAAGAATATTCTATCTATATTCCCCGACTCTGGTTATAGATATATGAGCAAGATTTACAACGATGAATGGATGGAGAAATACGGATTTTCGGAGGAGGAAGCATGAAATTCTCTACTAAAGCAATTCACGTGGGTGAAGAACCTAACTACGAAGTTAATGGAGAGGTAGTGTCTCCAATTCATCTCTCCACTACCTTTGCTAGGAGGTACCCTGAGGTGCCTACGAAAGGGTACGAATACACCAGGACTTCTAATCCAACTAGAGGTGCACTGGAAAAGAAACTCGCATCTCTCGAAGAGGGCAGATTCGGATTGGCTTTTGCATCTGGGCTTGCTGCAGAAACATCCCTGCTATTGGCTCTTCTAAAGAAAGGTGATACTATATTGGCATCGGATGATCTGTACGGCGGAACCAGACGCATATTTGAAAGCGTTATCAAGAAGTTTGGAGTGGATTTCAGGACTGTAGACTTCACGAGTACTGCCTCATTTGAGACAGAAGCAAGAAGTTCACGTATAATCTGGGTTGAGACCCCGTCCAATCCATTGCTGAAGATAATCGATATCGCGAAACTTTCGAAAATGGCACATGAAAATGGGTCGTTGCTCGTTGTGGATAACACTTTTGCCACTCCGTACTTCCAGAATCCTTTGAAGTTTGGCAGCGATGTGGTTGTTCACAGTACTACGAAGTACATAAGCGGGCATAGCGACACCCTTGGAGGGGGCATTGTCACAAACAACGATGAGTTATTTGAGAAATTAAAATTTCATCAGAACGCTGTGGGGGCAGTTCTGAGCCCCTTCGACAGCTACATGACGATGAGAGGTATCAAGACCCTTTCAGTAAGAATGAGGGAGCATGAAAAGAACGCGATGAGAATTGCGGAATACCTTCTGGAAAAGAACAAAGTGAAAAAGGTTTATTATCCTGGTTTAGAAGACCACTTCAATCACGAGGTTGCAAAGAGCCAGATGAAGGGGTACGGTGGAATAGTTTCATTTGCTCTTGACCTTGATAGAGAGGGGATACGAAGATTCTTAAGGAACCTCAAGTACATCACCCTGGGTGAGAGTTTGGGCGGAGTAGAGTCTTTAATTGAAGTTCCATCGTTGATGACTCACGCTAGTGTCCCAAGAGAGGTAAGGGAACAGATGGGAATTATAGACAATCTCGTCAGGTTTTCAGTTGGGATCGAAGACGTAGATGACTTAATTGAGGACTTAGAAAGTGCCTTTGGAGCAATATGACTTAATTACTACCTCTCTCAGCAGTCAAAAACAGCCATCAGTGCGAGTTACATAGGAGCTGAAATGACGAGAGAATTCTCGGATTTGAGACTTGTCAAAGTGGCAAAGTTGTTGAAAGCTAGACCTATGTTGATGTTCAAGTCGAGAACAAACAGATCTCGAACTTAAAGATGAATCTTCTTTTATGGTTGAAAATACTCATGCATGTGAGCAATAAACATGCGGAAAGGAAACGACCCACACAACCAGAACTCGGGAGAAGTATCTGGCAAAACTGTGTACAGATCGGTTCTTGAGACCGTAGTAAGCGCACTTCTTGCTCTGTCTTCGGTCATTCTCATATTTACAACCATTATCTTGATTCCTATCCTCTACAAAGTAAACCCCTTTTCAATATTCTCATTGAAAGCGCAGACGGATTGGTATCTTCTTATTGGACTCATATTTTCAGTGCTACTACTGATCTTCTCAATACTCTACATGGAGAAGAATGTGAGAATCCTTTCGACAAGCCTATCGAACCTAAAGCCTGCAGACAATACTGCTAGTCTCACGGGACAAATTCCCAACGAGGACCTTCTTAAGTTCCTAGATGACGGGGAAAAGAGGGTATATGGTACACTGGTTGACGCAGGGGGTTCCTTCCTACAAAGAGATCTCTTCGGAATGGATGGAATGTCTAGAGCTACGGTCTCGAGAATAGTAGATCGCCTAGAAAGGAAGGGTGTAGTGGAAAAGATAAGACACGGTTCTACCAACATGATAGTCTTGAAACGCATTTCACGGTAAGATTTCACATTTCAGCAATTGATTTCAGCCAACAGTTAATAAGAATTTCAAAATTAATCTATATGAGGTAATTTGAATGAGAATCAGGAATGGAATAATGCTGATATTCTGGATATTCCTCGCAGTGATCTTAGCTCTTGTCGTTGCGGGGGTTACCATTGCTTTCCTATTTGGGGGAAACTACTTGGTAAATGGCACAAACTACGGGTACGGAATGATGGGATTTGGTACAGGAATGTGGGCTTTGGGTGGATTTTTCATGCTGATACCTGTAATCCTATTCTTCCTCTTCATATACTGGATATTTGGAATAGCTACTGATCACGGTCTCCATAACTGGCATGATGAGCCAATGCATCTAGGAAACTCCGCCTTGGAAACACTGGACATCAGGTATGCTAAGGGAGAGATATCTAAGGACCAGTATAATACGATGAAAGCCGACATTCTGAAGAAGTGAGATGGATTGAACTCCAAGATTGCGATCATATTGGCCTTCGTGGTAACATTTGCCTTGGTAGTTAGCATTGGCACTTATGCAGCTCTGCAAGATCGCAACGGATCGGGGAATGGATATGGTGAATACAACAGTAATGGAATGATGGGTCTTTGGGGTATGTATAATGGTAGTGACGTCTATCAAAACGCTGGGAAATATATGAACCAGAGCACTTTGAATTCCCTAAGTCTTCCCCCAGCCTCTATCTCTGTAATTAAGGCATCAAATAGTATATTCATCAACCAGAGTACGACTCTGTTGGTGGAGCTTTCTCCTTCTATGGGTTCGTCCAAGAATACGCCAAAGGAATACTTTGAGATGTATGGTCTTGAGAATCCAAGAATTATTGCGAAACGGGGAGTGACGATAAAATTCGTGATAGTGAACATGGATGCCATGGAGCATAATTTGGAGTTAACTTCAAATGGTCCTCCTTATCGATACATGTCCATGATGGGATACAATGGAGAATATTATTATAACAACACATATTCCGGGAATCCCATGATGTATTCGCCTTTTCTGCCTCCGTACAGTGGAAATTCTAATTACCCATACGAGAATTCTTCATTCACTGCTACCCACTCTGGCAATTACTGGTACATCTGTACATATCCCGGACATGCTGAGGAAGGGATGTATGGAGAGTTCACAGTAGCGTAATTGTTTTGAAGTCCACTGATCCGTCGTCGAAAATTGTTTCAGTTACATTTGAGAAGTTGATGTCAATTACAATCTTCTTATTCGATATCTCTTTATTCTCGGGAATGGAGAAGGCGATTGCTACGGCTCTATCTGGGATTAGAATTTTACATATTTTGCGATTTGAATACTCTTCCCACTTCTTGTTCTTTGCGTTTATTGGGATGAACTCATATTCCCCTGGCTTTATTGATATCTTTATCTTGTCACAAACAATCTTGACCAGCTCTGAATCCAGTCTCATTGAGAGCTTCCTTACTTCTGGGAATTCCTCCCCCACCTGTTCTTCCCTGAATGAGCGGAGTATTGCAACAGATGATCTGCATACTGGATTGATGTGGTGCTTCCCATAACCGTAGCGGGAGCCGAACCACACCTTCATCTCTTTCTTGAGGTCTATTGAAGAAGGTATTGTCCCTTCCTCTTCCAATGGATTTAAGATTTCATCACTCCGTATCTTATTGCTTCCCTCATTTCTTTGAGGTAGAGAATCGATTTTTTTCGTTGATTTTTTATTAAGGAACTGTTGGCTCTTAAAGTGTCAACGTCCTACTTTTTATGAATGGACCGCTCAAGCATTTCCTATAAATTTTCAAACAGATCCCTATTTGACGGGTATTCTCCCGTCACTTTAATTATCCAGAAAATGCTTGTGATAATTGATGTTCAATAGTGATCTACTCAGAGAAAAAACGGTCCTCATAACTGGAGGGGGAACTGGGATTGGAAAGAATATGGCCCAGATGTTTGGCACCCTGGGGGCTAGGATTGCCATACTTGGAAGGAGAGAAGAGGTTTTGCAACAAACTTCCAAAGAACTTGAAACAAAAGGAATTAAAGTCTCATTTCACAAATGCGATGTGAGATCTCCAGAACAGATAGCTAAAGCAGTGGAATTCCTTGAAAAAGAGCTAGGACCAATAAACGTTTTAGTAAATAATGCGGCTGGAAATTTCGCCTATCCAACGGAGAAGTTATCCCCGCACGCGGTAGATTCAGTCCTGAACATCGTACTGCATGGGACTCTGTACATGACGCTAGAATTGGGTAAGAAGTGGATAAGTAGAGGTCAAGGGGGTGTAGTCTTAAACATAGTTACCCCCTACGCCTGGACCGGATCTGCCTACGTGGTACCTTCGGCAGCTGCTAAAGCAGGAGTTCTTGCGGTGGTTAGGTCTCTTGCGGTCGAGTGGGCAAAATATGGGATCAGACACGTGGCAATTGCCCCAGGCATATTTCCAACCGAAGCAACTCAAAAGAATTTGTTTCCATTGCCAGGGATGGAAGAAGCTCTAAAAAGAAGAGTGCCTCTAGGAAGAACCGGAGAAATTAGAGAACTCACTACACTTGCTGCTTATCTCATTTCGGATAATGCATCATTCATAAACGGTGAAGTTATCACAATTGATGGTGGAGAATGGTTGAAAGGTGCCGGCGAATTCAATGAATTAGCAGTTTTGACCGATGAACAATGGGAACAAATCAAAAAGATTGCGACAGGCAAATAATCCTGTTTGTCTCACTACGTCAAAAAAATACAGTGTAAGAATCGAAATTCACGAGGCGAAAATCCTTGCCAAATTCGAGCGTCTTACTTAGGGTGATTTCTAACGTGCTTCAGAATATACATTTTTGGGTAAATAGTGGATATATATTATTAATAATATGAATTTACCCATATGCCTTATGAAGTTACTCAAGTCTCGTTACCTTAAATATTTAGTATATGAATATCGTAAATTTGTAGATTATTCCAAAAATTTCATATTTTTGAGCAAAAGTGGACTCGAAAGATATCTTCGGTATTAGGAACATAAGTACGACCTTCTGTCCCTGGATATTCTGCGAAAGAGGATAACAATTGTAGCTGTGGTTCAAGCGTCAACCCCTCTCGGTCCAACTTTTAAGTCAATGTTTGAATTTCAACCATAGCTGTGCTTTGTGGAACGCCAAACCCTAACTTAAGTACCCGAGGCAGTTATGTAACTTGAAAATTGGTCGTACACTATTCGGTTTAGTGTAATATTCTTAGGAAGGATAAGAGAATCGATATTCTGATTTTTAAATGCTGGAAGAATAAATATATGCTTTGGTTTCGTATCTTTACGCGGGAATGTTGGACTTTTATGGTTTCATAATAGTGCCTAACTGGGTCAAGCGGGTTATAGAACGTTTTAATTATCTTAGAGGTAGCCATTAATTGAATGAGTGCTGTCTTACTCTCTCCTCACTTACAGGGCGCTATGGAGCAGTGTTCGAATTAGCCTAGATGTTCGAGGATAAGGACTGAGATGGACTCTTATGGAATCCAACTCTGAGATCTGAATGGCGACCTGAAAATAGACTCGGAATTAAAAAAAATGTGATCAGCAAATTGCAATTGATGCCCACCCCAAATAACGATGTATAACTGTGGTTATACGTCATCTATTGAGAAATCGACTTCAAGTAAAGGATAATTCTTAACAATTTAACTCAAGTATAGTAACTTTATATTTTTAATTATTAGAATTTATTAACTATATCCAAGACCTCTTTCCAATTACTTTCAAAGTTGAATTGTATGCTCACAAGAGAGAATACCCTCCTTTCCGCACTCATGACCCTGCCAACCTGAATTCTAAACAAATGAATGCTGGTCTGCTTAACGCACCTAGAGCTTATAGTCTACCAGATCGTCTTCTTGTTCTATCAAGTTCTCTTCCTCTGTCTTATCTAGCATGTGCCCCCCTTTGACTCTTTTAGTTTCGAGATAGAAGGAATTGTGTTCGTTTGGAGGAATTATGAGAGGAATCCTGCCCGTTATCTTTACTCCGTGGAACTTAAGATCCTCAATCTTGGCGGGATTGTTTGACATGAGCCTGATAGACTTAACATGGAGCGACTTTAACATGTGTGCCGCTATCGCGTAATCTCGCTCATCTTCTTTGAAACCTAGAGCCCTATTAGCCTCGAATGTATCATAACCAGCGTCCTGAAGTTGGTAAGCTTTAATCTTATTTGCAAACCCAATTCCTCTTCCTTCTTGTCTAAGGTAGAGAATAACACCGAATTCCATCTCACCCACCATCTTCATTGACACTTCTAGCTGATCTCTGCAATCGCAGCGAAGGGAACCGAGCGCGTCTCCTGTTAAACATTCTGAATGGATCCTAACCGGTACGTTTTCTTTTTCATAGACATTCCCGTGAATAATGGCTGCGTGATCCTTCTTATCGAAATCGTTCTGGAACGCGACTATCTGAAAACTCCCAAATCTGGATGGTAGATCTGCTATCGCGGTTATCTTTACGCACGTATCCTTTGCGCCTATGCAGGAGTGGTTCAGATTCTCCTTAATCAGATAACTGATCTCCTCTTTATCAATCGACATTAATTTCACCAATTTAGTTGACCTTAATTTACTTTAAGGATAAAAACAACTCCTACTTTCTTAAATTCCAATAATAATGAAATATTAATTATTCTATAACGCTGATACTGAGACATCAGATATTTAGTTATTAGTTAGTCTTGACTTATTGGAGAAACCGACTTCCACTCTTGAATTATCTCTTTTAGGTGGATATAGGAAGTCAATGCGGTGGAAAGAGCGGTCCGACTCAGATATCCTCCATTACAATAGTTTGAGACGCAATTCATTTGTTTGCTGAAATCCAAGTTTTTCATAAATTGACTTCCCTTGATTTGAGGCATGCAAAGAAATCCTGTCAAATCCGTTATCCTTACTCCACTTTATTGCTTCCTTTACAATCGAGGAGGCGACTCCCATTTTCCTGTACTCTGGTAGGGTGTACATCGATAGAAGATAGGGATACCTCATTTGGAAACTTCCGGGTCTAGGTTGATCTTCTTTAATCAAAATACACCCTGATCCAGCGACTCCACCTTCGGAGTTCTTTACGATCATTGATGTGAGACTGCCCTCAGAAACCTTAGACCCAATCCATTTTCTCGTCAATTCTCGAGACTGCTCAACTGTGTCAATCATGTCTGGATGAATCTCCTTCCACATTAGCAGACGATGATCCACCAGCAAGTCCAGATCGTCCAAGGTTCCATACACTAAGAGAAAGTCTTCCACTTTAACACCTTCCCTACAATACATATCGTTCTAACTATATCTGTTTCACGTCTGCCTGACGTAGGAAATTTCTTGCCTATAGGCATATTAATTATTTAGTAAATGAAGTCTCATTACTTTGAAGACTGGGTTAGGGAAATCTGAATAATTATATTAATTCCCCAAATTAAACCTAACCGGACCAATGTTTATTTGCCACTTTACCACTAGACCAAAAGAAAATATTTACTTTGATTTTTTGATTTAGTACGATCTTCAGATGGTATAGTGAGTTCTTCACTCGCACTGGCAAGCTAAGAAAGTGGATTTTGCCCCGTAAAACTTGCAGCGCAATTTCAATGCCTTTCAAAATATATCCTGAATTTTAGTACAGTCAATGAATCAATGAACGGATTGGTTTACCTCAGATGAAAGATATTCCACTGTACTTACGGTAAAAAGCCAATATTTTGACTCTATCATAATTTCTCCGCTCAATCATCCATTTTCCTACCTGGGTTAGAAACTAGCCCCCCCTTTTATCGCACTATCTGGCTACTTCCTAAATCAAATCTGCCGGCTAAAGCGTCTCCCATACATCATCAGAGTAATCTCTTGATAAGTGTAGTACCACTGGAATGCCTGCTCGCTTATAATAAATAAAGGACTCAGAAATGTGTTTCATAGCATCGAATTTCTGAACCAAAACTATTATTCGAATGCTGTTGTCTACTTTTTTGAAAAAAACTTTGAATCTCTTGAGACCCATGGAATTTAAAACGTTCGATATCACACTGAATATCCCTATATTCATATCCTCAAAACGCATTTCATAAATTCGAGAACCTGAAGATACTGGTTTGAGACCTGTTTTTGTCTCACTTGTTCCGTAGAATATCACCTTGTTGAATATCGAGGTCGAAAAAACCGCCGCAGATTCTGCAACCGCCCCTTCGTCGAAAAGAGATCTTGCAACTTTACCCTTTACGTTAGAATATGGGATGGAATAAACCAAGACTCGCAGAGGGAATTCTCTATTCTTATGTTCCAGATGCGAAATGAAACCGGTTGTTGGGTGTAGATATAATTCCTTGACCAAGTGTTTCAAATTAGGGCTCTTTCCAAGTATCCTAGAAAGTTGCGGGATTGCAGAATGATGGAGATGGAACCTAGCAGTGAGATTCCCCTTTTCAACAGTCAAGTCGAATGATGTGGAAGATTGCACTTTGTCCAACGAGGTCAAGAGTTCGTAAAGGGATTCTTCTATTGTTACCGTGGAAATCAGATATCCTTCATTCTCTGTAGTTGAAGAGAGATACTTTGCAGAGCTACCTTCATTTTCTAAATTTTCTTTTGGAATATATACCAAAAGATATTTGTCATCCCCCTTTAGTTCTATGAAAGCCTGAAAAATTAGATCCACGGCTTTAGAAAGGCTGAAAACTCGGTCATCTTTGTTGAAAATTACTTTGCATTCGGTATCGAGCTTCTTGTCTAGCTCTTTCAACAACATCTTGTTTGATAAATCGGTTAAATTAATACTTATCGAATTCATGTTATACGGTACGTCAAGGATAATTAAATATGTCAGAGATTATTTACTCCTAAATGATTGACGAGGTAGACAAGAGACTTGATATGTCCCTTAGTTTCTCTTTTCCTATCGAAAGTTATGTTCTATCGACTATAGTCAAGGAAAAACCGGTACCTATCAATGTCTACCACATAAAGAGTGAACAGTACATTACCTTCTTTCTTCAAGAGCTATCGGCAAACGACAGAATGATGCTAGAACCGTTAAATCCCGTGAAAATAGGAGACTCGCTGGAGATTACTGAAAGGATAACGAACCCATTGGTGAACATGATTGCTGATAATGTGGGACTGGTCCCGACACTTGCGGATGGAGAACTCTTTACAACTGGCAAGATTATGTTCGCGAACTTCAGATTTCATTCATCCCAGATGAAGGGAGCTGCCGAATTGTTAAGAAAAGTGGTCTCTCTCGGTGCCGATCTTTCAGGGCTAGGCCTTAGCGAATCAAAAGGTTTGGTAGAGATGCTAAATGAGATCGACAAGAGATTGCCGTTATCGTTAATAACGTTCTCTTTCGTGGAGCACAGCGACACGAATTTTATCCTTGAGTGGAGAAATTTGCATCAACTTCCTCAGAACTTCATCAAATACGATCTTGATGGAGACCTTTCTGTCACTAATTTCATTCAATCAAATGGACAAACGTCCGCCTTCTTAGCAGCCGTAGACAAGGAACATATACCTCTTGGAACCTACTTAGAATATCATAATAAGGAAAGAGTGCAAGCGTATGTGTATGTTCCAAGTATGCTAGTTAAACCTTTGTTAGTGCGACTGTATGAAACGACAGAAAGGGTTAAGGATTTCAAATTAGAGGGCATTAGAAATTACAAAGATGAAAACAAGAACATTTAGGACAATATGTAGTCAGGTTTGTAGAATTATGTATTTCGCAATAGAAACGAAAAAAAGATTAAATGCGAACCGTCACTTATAAATATATAGGTGCTAGAATATCATCTTTTTGAACAAACCAATTTATGTTCTGTTTACCAATTAGAGAGAAAGATATAAATGTTCAGTGTGCCTCCGATAACTGTAATGACCGGTGACTCCGTTGACATAGCGAGGATAGCTGAAGAATTCGAGCTGGACAACGAATTCACATGGGGTAGCAACGTTAAACTTACAGGTAAATCAGGGGCATTACACAAGTTCGATTTAGTTGTCACTTCTAAGAAAGACGAAAACGTTAGGATTGCAGTTTTACATAGTATATCCGAAGATCTTGTCAGTGACATAATGAAATTCAATGCAATTGCGAGTGATTGTGGAATATCTCTTAAAGCGCTGGTCGTTGAGAAAGATCTAGACGATACTGAGGTAAATCTTACACACATGTATAACATAGTCACAATAGATCAAAGACGGAGCTTGAAGCCGAAGTCGGATATTTTCGGTGTCAAAGAGCTTGATGAAACCCTTGGCGGTGCGATGAAACGGGGGAATGTTTACATGGTATCTGGAAAAACTGGCGTTGGTAAAACGACTACTGCCACTCAATTCTTGGTTCAGGGTGCCAGGTTGGGGGAGAAGGGGGCAATAATACTTACAGATACTAGAGGAGCAGAATTCATAGCAAATGCCAAGACCTTCACATTTGGTTTTGAAGGGTACTACAAGGAGGGAACTATTGAAGTTATAGAACTCTCGGACAGAATTAGGGAACTGAAGGAGGATGTCTTAGAGAGTCTGAAAAGCAGGTCGAGATATATTGAAAAACTCACTGGTGAGATAAACAGAATTGTAATTGAATCAAACATCTCCCGTCTTGTTATTGACCCAATTACCCCGATGATTGTCGAAAATGATGATTTTGTTAACCAGTTCGTTATGTCGCTTGCAATCCCACACACTTACTTGCTTGTCACGAGTCCGGTTATGAAGAGCGACGTGAGCATGTATGGAATCGAAGAATACTTTGTTTCTGGTATCATTAAATTAGAGATGGACGATCCCTCCGCGGGAATCAGAAAAGCTTCAATAGTGAAAATGAGAGGTGGTTCATACAGTCCTTATCCATTCTATTTCAAGATTACAACTAAGGGAATAATAGCCTCCCAATCTGAGCGGGACCTCAAGGGCGGTTCAATTTTCAAGAGAGTTGAAGCATAGGTTCAGATATTCTCAGGATCTTTACACTGACATGGGAAGAATCACTTCTTGAACTTCAGATACTTGCCACTCCTAACGTATCGTCCTTCTCTCACAAAAAGGCTTCTGTTCTCGCGTTTGTTCGAGAGGGCTAGGACCACGCCCAGAATTCCGACTGCAACAGCCCCTATTATTCCGATGAGCAAGAAGTTTGGTGGTACCAGAGAGGCCACTGCAGATGCAGATTTACCGGATACGATTAGAACTCCGGTTACGTGTGAACCAGTATAACCAAAGGGAGGATGGATAGTATAATTGTATGTGCCGTTCGGTTCGTGGAAGATGACAAAACTTTTCGTAGTGTTGACTGTAACGTAGACAGGAATGTGGTTGAATGTACTGCCATGGAGTGTTACAGACCATTGTTTCCCTGAGGTAATTCCCGACTGAGTTATGTTGATCAGATAGGTTACCATGATCCACTTGACTGGCTGAACCACAGAGCTTCCGTTAACGGTCACATTCCCGAGGTAATCAGTCGTGGAAAAGCCAGAAAGAGATTGGATTGAATATTCATAGCTCCCGTTGTTCAGTTTGAAGTTTATGCTATCATTTGTGGAAATTCTGGTTACATTGTTTATAGTAATTGACCAGAAAGTTCCGTTCGTTAAGCCAGTCTCAGAGAATGTCAACGAATAGGTCACAAGGATGAAAGTCACTTGAACTGGAAACCTAGACGAGTTTGGCACGAACGATCCCTCAAATGGGTTAGGGCGATACAGTTTGTTGCCGCTTGAGATGACGTAGGAGTAAGTTCCATTTATCTCGACGAATGAAATCTTTCCTTCCGATGATGAGTAGCTTCCACCCGAACTTACATTCACGTACCACGTATTTCCGTAGGGCAGTTTTTGTTCCTCGAAAGTGACATTCATGAGTTCATTGAATACTATTGTTAGGCCATTTAGATTGGAGCCGCTGACAGTGAACGAGCCTGATTCAGTAACCGTGGAAGGAATGTACCATTTGGTGCTAGCTGAGACAGAATATGAATAAGTTTGATTCGGTTCCCAGAATGTTATAGTGTTTGTGGAAGAGACAAAAGTTTGGATGTTGGATATGTTAAGATACCACCTTATTGAGGAGGATGGAATCGGAAGGCCAGTTTCAACGAAAGTAATCTGGTAAAGCCGAAGGAACCGGACCGCCTCAGAAACCGCATTGCCCGAAACGGTGAAATTGCCGGTCGAGGGAGACGGGCCGAACGTTTGGACTCCACTTGTGATGTTGTAGCCGTAGGTCCCATTGGGCAAATTGAGTGTGATCGTCGGCGAGAACGAAGAGCCTGAGCCGTTGCTGTATCCAGAAGCTGCATTCCCCATGGCTCTTAGGAACCACTCCGTGTTGGCGGGGAGTCCGCTTTCAGAGAATTCTACTGGATACAATTTCAGGGAAAATACGATGGAGACGTTGATAGACTTTCCGTTTACCTGAACATTTTCCGAGAAGGGTGTAGGGTAATATTCTTTGAATCCTGTTGCGATTGAAACAGAATAAGTGTCGTTGTACAATTTCGCAACTATGGCATTCGAGCTGGAAGATAGAGAGGTTTGACCTGTAATGTTCACGTACCAAATCGTTTTCAAAGGAAGCCCTGTTTCTGTGAATGTCACAGAATACAGAACGGGATTGAAGGTGATTAGAAACGATTGGTTATTGCCATCCACAATGATATTGAAATACGATTGACTGGGAGTGTAGACCTTGTTACCTGTTGCAATGGTGATGGTGTAAGTTCCGTTAGGTTCACCGAAAACTATGGAACTCCCCACAGCAGAATGAGTCTGGCCATTTGTGAGGTTTGCATACCACTTTGTATTTACCGGGAGCCCTGACTCTTCAAAAATAACGAAATAGGTCTTGAACACAGCTGTAATGGTGCTAATGCTAGAAGAAACGGCCGTAGGCGGACTTGGAGATCCATTAATCGTTCCCGTATCCGTCACGGATACGTTGACGTAATATGTGGCGTTTCCCGCAGGAGTTAGGGAGTAGGTGGAGGCTGTAGTCGAAGTCTTAGTCCCATTCAGGAACCAGAGGTAGGAATAGGACCCCGTACCTCCAGAGGGAGTTGCTGTGAAAGTGATTTTTGTTCCCACGTTCACCTTCTCACTGCCTGGAGAAATGCTCACGGAAACTGCGCTGTCTACTGTGACTGTAACTATAGATGACTTAACGGTAGTTCCACTATTCGTGACGGTCACATACACAGTGTTAGATCCAGTAGAACTTGGATCGAAGGTGTAGGTACTGCTGTTCGTCCCAACGGAGTTTCCGTTCAGGAACCAGGCGTAAGTGTAAGTCAAACCCGACTGATTTGTTGTTACGCTAAAGTCCACCGACTGCCCAATATCGATCGTCGCACTAGTCGGTGAAATAGTGACTGAAAATGTGGAGAAGCTATGAATTCCAAGACCAGCACTACCTGAACGACCGGTGCTCATGCCCACGTAATTCACATTTGATGGAATCGGATTCTTAGTACCCCCGGAACCGTATGAATTTGCAATGCTAGAGAGTCCGGAAACCAATACTAAAGTAATCACTATGAAAACAAACACTGTTTGTTTCCACCTGGCGCTATATTCCATCTTCATAGCAACATTTGCCCACAAAATATCTTGATGTAATTAATAATTATTTCTACATTCTTGTTCAGTTCTCGAACGCATGAAGTTTCTTCCTTTCTACCTCTTGCAAATCTTGAAGACAGATTCTCTCTAAAGAATTGGGTTAATTGAAAATGGCGAAGTGAGTGCAAATGAAACATTTCACCTCTTCTTCTTGGTGCGCCCAATCTTGAGGAATCTCCCTTCCCTCTTGAAAAGGCTCTTCTTGTTGCCAATGTAAAGCAACAGAAAAACAACAATCACTATCGCCAAGGCAACGGTGACGATCCACAACAGGAGGTAGTTCGGAAGGGCCGCTATCTTCAGGTTAGTCGAGACAGCGCTCCCAGCTACTAGAATGGTCGACTTGGCGGGAGTAGCCTTGTACCCGTTGGGAAGAGTGACAACATAAGAATAAGTACCATTGGTGACGTTGAAAGTTATTGAGCTGGAAGTGGAGTTGAAGGTCTGGTTGATTTCCTGTCCTCCCTGTGTAGTGGTCAAAGTAACGGACCAAGTGGCTCCCGCGGCCAGACCGGATTCTGATATGGTTATCGGGTATGTCACGGCTGTCCATGTCACATACTCTTTAAAATCGCTCCCGTTGACAACAACGGTCACATTGTACTCCTGAGTCCGAAATCCTGGGATTCCTCCAATTATGAATTCATATGTTCCATTAACTTCTTTGAAGTACTTAGGACCAGATGAGGAATTGTTGTTATTTCCAAGGGATACACTCCATACTGTCCCTGTAGGCAGACCACTCTCTATGAAAGAAACATTATAGTAGAACGGGGAAAATGTAACATGCTCCACTGCCGATTGACCATTGACTGTGAGAGTCCCGCCGGAAGAATAGAATGTCTTGTCGGCTGTGGCTACAGTATAATAATAGGTTCCGTTTGGGAGCTCCACACTAATGCTTTGACTGTCTGAAGAGTACACCTGTCCATTCGAAAGGTTTACGAACCATAAATAACCGCTTGGAAGAACCGACGATGGAGACTGTTCAAATATGACTGTATAAGTCAGGAGAGTGAAGTTGACATTTTCTGAGACAGGACCTCCTGAAACAATAAAAGATGACGAATATACCACCGGCTTGTACTGTTTGTTCAAAACGGCTAAGGTGTAGTGATATGTGTTGTTCATCTCCGAAAATGTTAGAACGCTCTGCGTCGTAGAATAGGACTGACCGTTAGACATATTCACGTACCATTCAGTACCAGACTTCAACCCGTACTCTGAAAATGTCACCGCGTACACAACCGGCAGAAAGACCAGTGGCTGCGATATCTCTGTCCCATTCACCACAAATATACCGGTGATCTGTGAAGACGGCTTGAAGGACTTGTTGCTGGTTGAAATGCTGTAATAATAGGTACCGTTCGGTTCAAGGAAAGATAGATTAGCTGAAGAGGAGGTATAGGAGTATCCTCCTGAAATATTCAGAAACCATTTCGCTCCAGTCGGAAGCCCGGTTTCGGTGAAACTCACGCCGTAGATGACCTTTGCGAGTACTGTGACGCTTAATATGTTGGAATGGACGTAAGCAGGATCTGTTTTAGTATCCGTCACATTCACATAGAATAGATAAATACCCGGTGTTGTTGCGGATGAGGTCAGGAAGTCATAGGTAGCGTTGGTGGCTCCTGGAATCATTACGAATGAGCTAGTTCCCGGTAGCTGTTGGAACCACTGATATGAGAAAGTCCCAGTTCCACCGCTGACTGATACATTGAGTACCGATGAGTTACCCCTGTTGATCACTGAAGAGAGGGGGTTAGAGAGTGAAAGAGAACTGGACAACTGATAATTGACGATGAAGGTCGAAGTGATTGACGCGGTAACACCCCTCGCATCGGTGACCATGAATTTCACGGAATAATTTCCTTCAGTTGTAAATGTTATGGAAGAACCAGAGATCGTATAATCACCCGATGCAGAATTACCCGAAGGATAAAGAGTGACCAACCACGAATACTGGTAAGGTGTAGTTCCACCTGCAACGTTTCCGTAGATCGTCTGGCCGACGTCCGTCTCAATAGTACCAGCCACCTGGAACGAGACCTTCGGGAGTGGATTGACCACAACCGTGATCGGAGATGCGGAAGCTGTCGAGGTGCCCTGACTCACGTTCAGATATATCTTGTACAATCCGGGGTTGGACACGTTCAGAGTGTAGGAGCTGGAAGTTCCGACAGTACCCGAAACTCCACTTATCCCCCAAGAATAGCTGTAAGACCCGCTACCTCCAGTTACGGTCGCCTGGAACACCTGAGCGTGGTTTACATCTAGAGCGGTGATACCTGAACTTGGATAGGAAGATATCGAAGCAGTCAGGCTGATAACTGCAGTTACTTCGACATTATAGTTGGATGATGTGGCTTGAGAGAAAGAGTCCTTTACTGTTGCGCTTACCGTATAGTTCCCCGACTTGCTGAACGTCAGCTGGTTTCCGGAAGTGGAATAGTCTCCGGCTGCAGATCCCCCGCCTTTAAGTGTAACGGACCATGTGTAAGTGTAAGGCGATGTTCCGTACCCAGAGGTGACAGAAGCCGTGACGGGGTTTCCTATATTTGTTGTTGTTGGGCTTATGGATATCGAACCTGAGGAAATATCGTTATTCACCGTCACTTCCTCGTAGGCAGATTGTGTATCTCCGACAACAGTATCCTTTACGTACAGAAACACATAAAACGTCCCTGTCGTATTGAAGTAAAAAGTGTGTGTCTGGGGGGATGACTGAGCGGTATAACCAGAACTCGGAGGTGAGGCGGTGGATGTATTTTGTTTCACCCATTGATATACATACGTACCACTTCCACCGGAATAGCTACCGGTGAATGACTGTGCCTGGCCCGCGTCTATCGTCGGGGAAGTCGCTGGGGAGGAGATCTTGACAATCACGAGGCTGCTTGAATAAATCTTGACCGTTGTGTTGTTGTAAGCAACTTTCCCAT
>JAMCQR010000021.1:36871-44507 GCA_023379555.1 Thermoplasmatota archaeon
AGGAAGGGGGAGTAGCGGTAACCGTCGTAGATACAAGAAGGGGGGAATTTACGCTTATGGTGAGGCTCTCACTTGTCGTTGAGCCGAACTTATCGACTACCTTTATTGTTACAGAGAACGTTCCAGTACCTTTAAACGTTATTACATTGTCGATGTAGCTAGAATTGCTACTACCGAGTTGATAGTTTTTGAAGCTGGTACTATTGGAGGAATATGCGATTGTCCACGTGAAGGTGTAGGGCGGAGTCCCCGTTCCTGCTTGAACGTAAACCGCCCAGGAGTTATTTTCATCCAGTGTTATTGACGTTCCTTGGAAGGCATTAGATTTTTTTTTTGCTCCTGAGCTAGTGTTTGATGGCCCTGCATCATTTGGGATGAAGTTTGTTGATTCGGTGGTTGACCGGGTTGAAGGACGATGATTGGTGATGGGTTGACTGTTATGAGCACCGAGGATGATGCGACCACTCCTACGGCATCAACGATCGTCAGTGTTATGGTGAAATTCCCCGTATTGTTGAATGTGAAAGTATTCCCAGATTGCTTTATACCCTGTGCTGATGGATATGACCAGATGTATTTATAGGGCTGGGTCCCGTTTGCAGTCGTGTTGGTAAAGGTAACGCTGTTGCCGGTGTCTATGGTAGTCTCGGAAGCTGTTAGGGTTACCGTTGGAAGTGCATTGACCGTGACTGTTATAGAATTTGAAGATGACACAGCTTTGCCGAGGGAATCTGTGACCGTAGAGGTTACCGCGTATTCACCAGTAAGCGAGAAAGTGATCACATTTCCGGTGACAGAATAAGCACCTATCTTGATTCCGCCCCCGATTGAGGTCACGGAATAGCTTATGGTATAAGGGGTCAATCCACCGGCAACTGAATTGGAGAACGTGACTGTCTGTCCCTTGTCGATTATTGTCGGTGTAATTGAAGAAATCGTGATAGAAAGTTGAGAATTGACCGTTATGGTGGCAACATTTGAGGCGCTGATTCCGTCTGCATCTGTTATTGTCACAGTCGCCGAATAAGTACCGGCGGTATTGAAAGTGACCTGGTTTCCAGATGCGGAATAATCACCTGAAGCAGAACCTCCTGAAAGAGTCACGGACCATACGTACGTGAAAGGAGAGGTACCATATCCAGGCTGCATTGTCGCAGTTATAGGGCTGCCCACTTCCGTGGTTGTTGGCGAGATAGAGATCGCAGAAGATGCTGGAGGATTGGTAACAGTAACAGTAATGGGAGAGGATGTTCCGAATATCCCTGTGTTGCTAACCTCCGTTACAGTTACAACGAAGTGCCACTGGCCGATCGCAGTTAACGTGCCAGTATTGATATTTTCAGGCAGTGTACTGAACTGGTTCGTGGTAGCAACGACTGAGTAGGTTGTAGAACCGGGCGATTCTTCCTTGAGTTGGGCAGTATAAGGTCCAGTCCCGCTGACAGCTGTTATGACGATATTAGTTGCTGTACCACTGTCCATAATTGGTGGCGCAGAAACGGTGACGTTCAGTGAAGAGTAAACGATGACGGGTTGAGTATTTACGGTAACTGCTGAAGATGCGAATCCGCTAGCTCCTAACGAGTCATTGAAATAGAGCTTTACTGTGAAACTTCCAGTGTTCTGGAAAGTGAACGTATTACCAGACTGAGTGATCCCCGCACTGCCTGGATATCCCCAACTATAAGTCATTGGTCCCGTGCCCCCAGAGGTTGTGTTGCTGAAAGTGACCGAATTGCCAGCATCGATACTTACTGTAGATGGAGAGATTGTAACTGATGGGATGTTATTGACAGTTATTGTTTTGGAAAGACTTGCTATTTCACCCGCCGAATCCTTCACTGTAACGGTTGCAGAATAAACACCGGCAGTGTTAAAGGTCGCACCGTTACCTGACGTGGTGTAATCCCCTGAGGCTGAGCCAGATGGGTAGAGCGTAATGGTCCAGCTGTATGAATAAGGTGATACTCCCGATCCGGTTGAAACTGAAGCCAAAATTGGATAGCCTACGTCAGTAGTTGTTGGAGTTATTGTTATAGATGATGATGTTAAGCTCCCTACCACCGTTACAACAACTGAAGCCGGAGTGCTCACGAATCCAGTTGAATCGACGACTGTGACATAGTAAGTGGTCGTGATAGATAGTGATGGGGTTGCGAACGGATTCCCGCTGTAAACCAGATTGGAAAGCCCAGAGTCAGAATACCACTTGAACGAATACCCTGTCCTCGATCCTCCTGCGGCAGTTGCTGTAAGAGTCGCACTCTTGCCGCTTCCGATAGTAACGGGAAGCACCGTCACGCTTGGGTCGGAATTCACAGTGATTACCGCATTACTAGATTTTGCAGTGGGCGTGGGATTAGACCCAGAGATAACACCGGTATCGGTGAAACTGAAATAATAAGTGTTGTTGGATTGAGGACTAAACTTGTATGACGGTGTCTTTCCTATTCCAGAGCTTACCAACGTTCCAGAAGCGGTATAAAGAGACCACGAAAAGCTGGAGGAACCGCCAGTTATCGCGGATGTCAGGGTTATTGATTTTCCAAGGTCTATCATTGTAGACACGGGTTGGATCGAGATAGAGGGGGCGGCATAGACGGTAACGGTAATTGGACCAGAAGTGGACAGGAGACCATCGGAGGAGGAAATTGTAAGGTAGAAAACATAGGTCCCCTTCCCCGCCGGTGTGAATGAGTTAGTAATGACAGTCCCAGAAACAGCCCCACCTGATTTGCCAAGTGTTGATGTGCTGGATGTGCCGTTAAGGTACCATTGATAGCTATAAGGTGAAATCCCTCCACTTATGGTCGGTGTGACGCTGAGAGTTACACTCTCCCCGAGGTCTAGGTAGCCGCTCCCTGATGATGGCGTGTTGTAACTGAAAGATACACTCAGGGTTGCTGTATGTACTTGCACCGTTACTGTCGCGGAAATGGTGTATGGTAAAGTGGTTCCGGTGTCTGTCACGTTTAACCAAATTGTATAGCTGCCTACTGTTGATTCAATGAAATCGTAGGAATTCGAAACGCTTACCAGATTAGAACTTCCACCCAAGGTCCAGGAGTATGAAAATTGACCGCTACCTCCCGATGTTGTGGAAGTGAAAACCTGAGACTGTCCCAATGGAACCGTCGCTGATGACGGGCTTATACTTACTGTGAGTGCGGGATCCACCGTGATTGCGACAGTGGCAGAGTTCAACTTCGCAGCAGGCGAAGCCGTTTGGGCAACCCCGGTGTCCGTGAATTTGAAGTAGTATGAATTAGTAGCTGCAGGAGAGACCGGGTATGAGGCAGTAGGTCCCGTGCCAGAAGCCACAAAAGTATTAGACGAAGTGTATAGTGACCACGAATATTGTCCGGTTCCACCGGTTACGGTGGAAGAGAGTGAGATCACTTGACCGCTGTCGATCGTTCCAGAAGAAGGTTCAGTTAAGATGGACAAGGCTGGGTCCACCGTAACGGAAATCTTGCCTGAGGAGGCTGTTGCAGCGGGTGTCGAACCAGACGTAGTGCCTGAGTCTGTGAAAGTCACATATACCCCTGTATCCACAGACGAAAGCGTGTATGTAGCAGTCGGACCGGTTCCAGAAGCACCAGTTATTGGACCAGAAGAATCATACCACTGCCACGTGAAGGAGCCCGTGCCACCTGTAGCCGTTGAGGTAACAACAATCGATTGACCCGAATCTATCGTTGCTGACTGAGGTTGGACTGTTATTGAAGGATTAGAATCCACCACTATAAGTACTGAAGCAGTAATAACGAGATGCAGGGTAGTTCCCGTATCCGTGACGTTGAGCCATACTTTGTAGGTGCCGGGAGTGGTTTCTGAGAAGGAGTATGTGGATGACGTTCCAACTACGGTGGAACTGCCACCTATGGTCCAGGAGTAGATGTATGAGCCCGAGCCTCCACTCACTGTAGGCGTCAGTAGCACGCTTTGGGAAGAATCGATCGTTGCAGTCGACGGAGAGATAGTTACTGAAGGAGCTGCATTAACGGTTATAGATATAGAAATCGGAGAGAGAGCATAATTAGGAGAGGTTCCTGTATCGGTCACGTTCAGCCATATTGTGTAAGTTCCAATCGTCGATTCTGAAAAAGTATAGCTCGTTCCCGTACCCAAGATTGATTTACTTCCACCGAGCGTCCATGAATACGAGAATTGACCAGAGCCCCCTTGTGAAGTAGTAGTAAGAGGCAAGGACTGTGATTCATATATTGTCGCAGATGAGGGAGAGACGGAAACAGAAGGGGCAGAGTTCATGGTAATAACTGCTACATCAGAAGTAACCGATTGCCCCGTTGAGTCCTTGAAAACAACATAATAACTTCCCGCTTGAACCGGGGTGAAGGTTGCTGTTGTACCGCTGCCTGATGCATCAGATATGGGGGTTCCACTATTAGTGGTTCCGGTATACCATTGCCAGGTAAATGACCCACTGCCGTACTCGACCATGGATGTCAGGGGAATGGTGAATTGTTGGTCGGGATCAATGGAATAAGATTGGGGCTGCTCTGATATCAGAGGAGGTGAAACTACGGTAACAGTGACGTAAGAAGTTGAAGACGCTCCTGCAGCATCAGTTACCGTAAGGGTAACTGTATAAGTATTTGGCATCGTGAAAGTAAAGGTATTCCCGGGATTTGTTGACTGTGTCCATCCGGACGTTGGACTGACAGTATATGAATATGCGAAAGGAGAAGTTCCACCCTGAGTCTGATTTGTAAATGTTACAGAATTGCCGGAATCAATTTGAGTGACAGGGGACGAAAGGGCAACGGATAGCTGGGGGCTGACCGTAACAGATATGGGAGTGGAATAAGCCACCGTTGACGAGCTGTCTGTAACCTTCAACTCAAAGAGCCAGGTCCCAGTAGTCGAAAGAGTACCGGTTGAGATAATGGAAGCAGAGAGATCGTTTGAAGTTGCAGGGAAAGAATTGCCAAGATCTACGTAGCTGGCGAAATTTGGTGGTTCTTCCAACCATTGACCAGTGTAGGGAGGAATGCCGCCATTTATAGATACCGCGGTGAGAGTGGTGGATTGTCCTTCATCTATGTTTGAAAATCCATAAACCGCAACTGTTGCACTCAATAGAGCATTGATGGTGACCGTTTCAGTGAACGATACGGATACACCACTTGAGTCGGTTACAGTCACTGTGACGTCATAGGTTCCAGAAGTACTGAATGTTATCTGGTTTCCGGAAGTACTATAGCCGCTAGGGACAGGTTGCCCTGATGATGTGGAAACTGTCCATGAATAACTGAAGGGTGCTATCCCATAACCAGACTCAACTGTCGCATACAACGGAGTTCCAACTGTTGCCGTGGTTGGCGATATTGATATCGCAGAAGTCGTCAGAGGCAAAGACGGGTGCAGGACTATTATCTCTGCAGTGGCCACAGGGGCTAGTTTATGATTTTGGTCCTTAACAAACAGATAGAGATAATAGATCCCGTAGCTGGATGGAATGTATGTGAAATTAGCTTTTGGAAGCGAGGTAGTGTTTTCGCTAGAAAATGAATGATGGTCTTGTTGCCAATACGGGAAATTGGAAGTCACATACCACGCGTATGTGTAAGGAGAGGCGCCCCCTGTCCAATTTGCATAAAAGGTTAGTTGTTCTCCAAGATCCGCACTTACCGTAGTTGGAGTAAGCGTGACCTGTGTGACACTGGGTTGATGACTCTCTCGTGAGTATATCTGTGATACGGCCATTACCCATGCTGAAGAACTCGCGCTGTTTACGAATAAGTAGACATAATACTGTCCGTTGTCACTGGGCGCGTAACTGAAAGTGGCAGAATTCCCATTAGTATAGTTGTAGGAATTCAATTGTAGGATGTACGGAGTGCTTATAGGCTCCTTTTTAACGACCATCCAGGCGTATGAGTACCCCGCCGTTCCTCCACTCCAGTTCCCAGTGAAGGTTATAGGAACTCCAGAGTCAGAGTCTGCATTGACAGAAGATGGAGATATTGTTACTGAAGTAACCCCTGGCGTGCCAGGGAGGAGAATTATTTGTGAATACCCGACCAGGAAATCTTTTTGGTTGTTATGTCCATTGCTATCTGTCGGTGTCAAGTAGAGATACAAGTAGTAGATTCCATATGAACTATAAATGGGGTTAAAAGTGAAATCTGCAGACGTCGCATGGGTTGTATTGAAAGAGTTAATTTGATTGAACTCTTCCTTATAATACGACTTCCAGTTTATTGGGCTGTTTGTTATTTCCCAGGCGTAGTTGTAGGCATTAAAACTACCAGTCCAATTCCCTACAAAAGTAATGGGTTGACCGGTGTACATAACCGAAGTAGTTGGAGATAGGGTCACACTTTGAAGACCGGTTTGATAATTTTGGGAGCCCTGATCGTTTCCGTGTCTGTCTCCATTCTGATTATTCGTTACAGTAATTATTGAAGTGGCATTCAAACCAGCACCTGTGCCCGTTCCATTCACAGTCAGAAGAATCTTATAAGTTCCAGAGTGGTCGGGTGCGAAACTGAAACTGGCACCATTTCCGGTTGTGGAGCCTGTGTAATAGGTCAAATTGTGGTGGTTATCGTGAGAAAGGAATACCTGCCAGAGATAGGTAAATGGAGATGCCCCGCCCATCCAGCTACCCTGGAAATTAATGGACTGCCCTATGTAGAGACTGGATGAGGTAGGGGAAAGAGTGATAGAAGTGAGAGTATACGACTGGGTCAAATTGAATGTACTTCCAGTACTGGCATGGTCTAGTGATGTTATATTACTTTGATTCGTTGAAATCGCTGAGGCATTTGAACCAGGACTCGATGGAACGTTCAACTGGGATTGTAAATACTTTGAATTCTGTGCTAGATTAGAGGGAGCAGACAATCCGGATTTTGATAAATTAAGGTTTGTGGTTTGAGGGACAGCCGAAGCGGGCCATGTCTTAACCACCTTTCCGCTTTGAACTTTCTCGTAATAACTAGTGTTTAAACCGCCCACCCTGGTAGTCACTAGGTAGACGTGACTCCCACCTGATTTGGATTGGGAACTGGCACTAGGATAATAGACAGCACCAGAAAACGAAGAAACAATCATAACAGTGACTATGATAAGCGCTACAGCTACGACTAATAACTTTGCGTACTTTTTGTATGACACTGGATTGGAAATTGCCGAAGAGTATAAAAACATTTATAAGCAATGAACCAAAGTTAAGGTTAATTAAATCAATTCTTTAGTCTGAATAGGACAAATTCTTGTACATTCCAATCATCGAAAGTAGTCAGTAACGTCCAAATTAAGATAAAGTCATGGGCGCCATCTGGTGCGGTCATGACTGAATTTATGCCTTAAAAAGAGAGCTAGAACCTAAGACTTGAATGTGCCTAGTAAGAAAGTGGAATTTTTTTCTTTAAGGTTCTGGTCTCTCAGCATTATCAGTCCTGGTCTGTTCTCGTTCAAAACTTTATTTTAACAAAATTTAATAATAGTTCACGCTATATAAGGATGTGAAGGAAATTCGAAAGAAAATCACTCTTTTATCGGCACTGGCAGTGACATCGTTTGTTCTTTTCTCTGCTCTAAGTTCTTCATTAATTATGACTGAGGGTACAACTGCTAACTTAGCTACTTCTCCAATGGCAAACAG
>JAMCQR010000022.1 GCA_023379555.1 Thermoplasmatota archaeon
CCGAGAAAAATGAGAATACCTGTATAGATAATTGCGAACTCCACAGCCAGTATAGAGATGAACAGGAGGAGCATCGATAACTTGTTCACTTCCGGTATTCTCATTTTTCTCGGCCTGTGAAGGTAAATGTTTGTAAGTATCAGGAGGGCAGCCGATATGAATATGAAATAAGGGAGAATGGAGAGTGCGAGAGAGGATACAGTTCCAGATACGATACCTATGGTGTTTTCGCACTGGCAGGCTATGGAAGTAACGACGATTGCAGTAACGGAAGTGACCCCCCTGGTTCGGAAGGTGTTGATTATGAGAAACGTGTTAGCTGAAGTGAGATAAGCAACCAGTGGAAAGAGGAATGCTGTGATGGGAGAAATTGTCAAACTAAAAGGACCGAGCACAAATACAAGACCATAAGCATAGGTGAATGGGACGCCAGCAGGTGAAGCATCGTTGTAGATGGAGTAGAGATACCCAGTCGATTGCAGGGTGCCCAAGTGAATAAATCTTAAACTAGTGGAAAGCGCAAGAAGGAGTAATAGTAAGCCAACCGAAGCAGATCCCACCGCGAGATCCCCTCTCTCTCTCAGACTCAAAAAGTATCTAGAAGCAATCGCAAAAGAAGCAAGGTAGAATAGGACAAATCTAAGGGAACCTGCAACACCGAAAACGATCGCAAAGATCGCAGAGGAAAGGGAAAGTATGAGGTAAAGAGCGCCCAATCTCTTGAAGTAAATTGCTGAGACTGAGAGGAATGTAAACAAAGAGATCGTTAAGCCAAGCAGCTCAAGTAAAATCGCGCCTTGTATTACGTAGCCTTTAAAGAAGAAAGGAGCATTCCAGAGAAGGAAAATTGATATGAGAGGAAGGGCATTCAACAGGGACTTCTTCATTTCATCACAACATTCTGAGAACTGCTCCCAGAATCAGAATCAAAAGAAGTGCAGAGAGGTAGTAATTGCTTGCAAGAAATGCCTTCAACGATGAAGCGAGCAGAGACTTTCCATTCTTGAATCTAATCGAGAGAACTCTCCAGATCAGGTAAGCTGAAAGAGGAATGAGAAGCAGGTCGTAAAAAACAGGGAAACCCATATTTATGAACACCGGAAGGAATGAAAATGCAACGAGGATGAGTGTGTTAATGAAGATCGCGTTCACCGTATAGTTCTCATTTTTCACAGCAGGCAGCATCGGGATATTCGCCTCTCTGTAATCCTCCCTATACTTGAGGGCGAGAGTCCAGAAATGCGTTGGTGTCCATAGGAACACGATGACCGCTACAAAGAATGAAATCATCGAAATTGAAGAGTTCACTGAAGACCACCCCGCAAGTGCGGGGAAAGAGCCAGCGATCCCACCTATCACGATGTTCCAGCTCGTTCTCCTCTTCAGTAAAACCGTATAAAGTAAGGAATAACTGAGGAAGCCTCCAAATATCCACAGAGTGGTTGGAATATTGAGGTAGACTAACGAAACCGTCAGGGAAATTCCGAGCAGGAGAGGTACAGACAAGATGTACCCAGCCCTGTTTCCAATCGAAGCTCTCCATCTGGTTCTACCCATCCTGGTGTCAATATCCCTGTCGATGAAGTTGTTAGCCAGTGAGGATGAAAAGGACGCAAGTGTTCCAGATACCAGTAGAGGAACAACTTTCCACATCTCGCTGACACTTTTCAATCCTAGTGCAAAGGTTGTGACGGCAACAAGGTCCAGGAGAACGGCTATTCCGGGTTTGGTCAGGCCGAATAGCTTACCAAACTTCGTCATTTGCATCCCTTGAGGAAACTGGTTGATAGATGGAATTGGAATAGCTTACAAGACTCGGCGATTGTGGTTGCATTGTCGGGACGGCAGAAGCATTTGTCCCGTTGCTAGAAGATGCATTGATGACAAGCCTTCCAACCATCGTAGTAGGATGAACTTCACACCAGTAGGTGTAAGTTCCAGGGTTTGCGAAGGACCAGTTCAGCCAGACGATTGTTCCTGTAACAGCAGGTATGTTAACGTTGAAGACGTCATTGGAAGTGCTTTCATTTGTACCCGGGTTGACGGTAAGCGTGTGAGGCAAGTTGTCCTGTTCAATCACTTTGAATTCCAGCAGGACGTGAGTCTTTTCATACAGGGTAGGATTTGGGTTTGAAGAGTTGTAATTCCATCCAATTGCATTAGCGTAAAGGACTATCTCTTTCGTCGAATTATACGTAGCGGAGTAATTTGAGGTAGAACTAGGTTGTTCAACAAACCATACGAAGGATCCTCCTGCAGCAAGGAGCACGACTAAGAATAGGGCTATCGGTGTTGCTTTGTTCACGATGTCACCTCCTCTTCCAGAATGTTGGATGTATTCGTTTCAACCGGTTTGTAGGCGGAGTATAGGAAGTTGATAAGGAAAATCAAAAATCCAATCCCTAGGATTACTCCTCCGACTGCTGCTGCATCCTGATAGGTCTGGAAGATTCCGAAATAGCCCGCTACTCTTCTTGGCATTCCTGCAAATCCACCAACCAGCCAAAATCCAGACATGACAATTGTGCCAATCGTTGAGAGGTAGAAATGAACTTTAGCCATAGGGACATTGTAATTTCTACCACCAGAGAGCGTTGGGAAAAGAACATAGATTGCTGCGAATGCAACACCAGTTGTCAGCCCCAGGAATATGAAATGGAAGTGGGAAGTCACAGCATAAGTCCCATGAATCAGTTGATTGGCACCCACGTCTGCGAGCATCACTCCAGATACTCCTCCAATAATGAAATCAATAATTCCATTGATAATGAACATCATAGGTACAGTCAACTTTACTCTGCCAACCCACATAGTCGCTATCCAGTTGAAAACAGAGATCGCAGAAGGGACTGCAACGATGAAGGAAGTTGTCGAGAATATGAGGTCCCAAACAGTACCTAAACCACTATTGAAAAGATGGTGCCCCCACACAGTTCCGCTCAATATCATGAGCATCAAGAGAGATAAGACCCCAGACTTGTAGCTGTAGATCTTAGTTCCCGTGAATCTCGGAAGCATCTCATATATCAGTCCGAATGCAGGAATTACTGCTACGTATACCAAGGGGTGCCCCCAGTACCAAAACATAATAGCGTAACCGAGTGCGCTACCATTCCCAGCCTGGAAGAAAATTGGGTTGATATTATCGTATATCAGGAACCCATTTGCGATTATAGAGACAGGTGCAGATGCAATTATAAGGAATGCAGTGGATACTACAGACCAAGCAAACAGAGACATGTTTGAAAGCCTGATGGACGGGTCCCTGTCGAAGAATATCATCCTGAGGAAAATGACGCTCGAAACCGTCGTGGCTATCAGTATCAGCATCACTCCTATCAGGGTTGCAAAGGAATATTGACCTCCTCCGATGGCCGTCAGCTGATCGACCAGGGGATAGTAGAAGTACCACGTCGCTGTGCTTTTTGAAAATATAATGAAGAGGGATCCGACGAGGAACATCCAGTACATTATGGAACTCACAACACCAAAGGAGTCGTTCTTGAGTTTGACGGATGAAGGCAGCAAATAGTAAGCCATTCCAAGAATACTTCCTGTGGCCCAGCCGTACAGCATCAGAGTCCCGTGTGCAGTCAAAAGTATGTTGTATTGAACTGGCGTCAAGAAACTTGGAACGGGGAACCAAAGAGAGATTCTCATTCCTATTCCAGCCAGGCCAGCTATGAAGAAGAGAACCAGACTCGTAATTAGATATCTGATACCAATCGACTTGCTGTCATCCATCATGAATGCAGAAAAACTGAGCTCTCTTTTCATCCTGGACAACACGGTGTTGGATTCTTTCTTAGGAAGCGCGGAACTTACCTCGCCTAGCAGATTCCTTTTGTAATCCACTGCAAAATAGTACAGAAGGAAACCCATCACTATCAGGAGTGCAATAAATGAACCGAAAACAGCGAGTTCAAAAGTTAACCCAAGCGTCATGTCACTGTCACCGTACCCCTCATTTCGTAATGATACTCACCGCAATACTCCACGCACTCAAATATGTAGGTCCCGGCTTTAGTTGGCGTGAATGTTATCTGGTTCGTGTGACCTGCGACTGCATAAACGTTAACCCCAAATTCCGGAATGTACAGGTCATGAATCACGTCCTTGCTTGTGATAACTAGGGTGTAGGTAGTGCCTGCCTTAAGCGACAGGTTGTCAATTGAACTAGTACCGTTAGGATAGGTGAAAGTCCAGGCCCATTGGTAGCCCGTGACGTTGATGACAACCCCCTGAGGATTTCCACCCACTGGATTTGCAATACTACTTGAGTTATCGTGAAGATATGCAGCATTTGAAACCGCAGCCCACACTAAGATGGTTAGCACAGCGACGATCCACACGACTTCCGCTTTCGTCTTATTCTCCAACTTCTTCACCCGCCTCTCTAAATTTTAATACCGGGTAGATTGTCATTGCGATAGTCGTGAATGCAGCCGCAATGCCGACAGAAATGTAGGCAATTAGAAACGGTAGTTCGCTGACCAGAGGTTGACTCACATAGAATTTTCTGAATAATGGACCTATGATCAAGTATGAAGTGATAAAGTAGACAACGACCCCCTCTACGAAAATTATAATCGCTGCCCTAGTCTTTTTGTCGATATTCACTGCAATCCCATAGAAGTAAGGTTTATTAAATCTTTCTTAGGGTAGTAAAAAATAGCATCAAGTTTTATCTTGAAACATTCAGGAAATCTGGGTTGTATTATTAGAGAAATTAACCTAGTATATGGAACGATGGAGAGAAATGAAAAATGAAAGAAAAAATAAAAGAGGAAAGAGAGAAGTTGTCAGATGTTTACAGTGACAGACGCTGCTGTTCCATTAACTGTGATCGTTTGGGTTCTGTCAAAGTAGAAGTTTCCGTTAGTGATCACGACAATATAGTAAGTTCCGTTATAGACTGGGACTGTGACGTTAGTAGTTCCGGAGTTTTCGAAGAGGTACTGATAGAAGCCGTTCTGCACTAGATATACCTGTGCATATCTTCCCTGATTGTGGCTCAGTGTTACGGTCACGTTATAGAAATTAGGAACGACGGGCGAGTAGTCGTAACTGCTTTGCATTAATCCAGAATCATTGTAAGGCTGTCCAGGAACTTCATCCCACCAGACATTGCCTGAAACGTAGCCGTTGTTCACAACGCTTCCCGACATCGATAGACCGTTGAATATCGTGACTGTGGAGGGTGGTACACTAGGTACGTTGTATGTGTTGTTGTATATTGGAGATCCGCCGTTATAAATGTTGTAATCTAGGGAAATGACCGTGAGCAGTACGTTGAAATTGTTATTGTATATTGTGTTGTTGGAGGAGTAGACCGTCATTCCGATCGGGGATGTGCCGAAAGCCATCGAATTGATATTGCCTACTGGCTCACTCTCTTCAAAATAGTTACCCCATATCAGGTTTCCAGATCCACCGTACAACTCGATGGAATTTCCCATGCTGAGGAAGTCATTGTGTGCAATGAGGTCTGACGTTGAATTCCACATTAATATGTTTCCAGTTATGGGAAGGCCGAAGTTGAGGTTTGAGGAGAACCAGCCCGTGAAACGGCTGTTGGTGATCGAAACGTGTGAAGTATTGTAGAGTTCAGTGGGCATGAAATTGAAGGCAGGGAGCCCGTAATAGGTGAGTTGTGGGTAGGTGAACGACGGATAGTTTATGAGGAACGGTGCTGCATTCGATATGGTGACGTATGCATTGGTGTTCACAAGCATTATTCCAGAGAACACAGGGAACATGTAGTCGTTCCACTCCCAGAACAGTGGATTAATTTCAAAGTACTGATTGTTCTGGATCGAGTATGGATTCCCTACAGTACCATTGCCTCCCGAAGATATTGACTGAAGCTGCTGATTGTTCATTGCAACCAGCGGGGTATAGATGCCCTTCGCTGTATTTTTTACCAGAGATACTACCATCGTCTTGGAAGAATTGAAACTGAAGTTCAGGGGATTGTATTCGCTCATCAGAATTTTCCCGGAGTAAGGTCCCGGAGGCAACTCATAGTGGAATGATCCATTGTTTGAAACGGGAGCCCATCCTGAGTAATAGTTGTTGAACGTTCCATTGCCGATGAATATGAAAGAATTGGAAGGGGTAACCGAGCCTGAGAGTGTTTGATGACCAGAATTTGAAGATATATTCCACATCGGATAGAGTAATGATGGACCCGTATCTAGGTGAACTGTATTTCCAGACCACCACTCAGCGATACCTGACGAAGTTTCCCCAGTATCAGAACCGAAATCATATGCTGAGGGAACTGATACGTAGCTGTTTGAGGTTGAACCTTGTGGAAGATAGTCGAGCGTCATAGTGCCATTAATTGAGAGAATATTGGTCTGACTGCCTCCGCCCGGACCGCCTAGCATCATTTCCGCATCATAAGGAAGAAACCCGTTAGGGGTGTACTGGAACCCGTTTATCTGGTAGTACGCAGAAGGCGTCAAGAAAGTCGATGGCATTCCGTGGGTACTGTTGAACACTATCCTATCGTAAGATCCACCGTAGTTCCCGTTAGAGGATATCACTGAATAGTTGTAGTAAACTGCATTTCTGTTGTTGTACGTACTAGAGTTCAGGAACAGATGAACTGTGAATGGATACGAGACGTTCAGTGACGGACCGACAGCGTAGTAATATGAGTAAGGTACAATTGTACCGTCGTAACTATAGAGTGAGTTTGGTGTCAAGTTAAATGCAGAACTCGAAAAATTCCAGAGATTATCCTCAAAGGAGAGTGTGTGGTTGTGAGCGGTGTAAAGAACTACATTCTGTGTCCAGAAGACAAAGCTAGAGTTGCCAAATAGCGTCACGTTTCTAAGAATAGTATTCAGTTGCATCGTGTATTGATCTGGTCCATCATTTGTCAAATCGAGGGTCGTAAGGTTGTTCAAAGTTGCAGTTCCCTCAAAACTTGAAGTGTTCAGAACAAATCCCGTAAGGTTCCCGGAGGTGTTTGTAATTCCCCACGATCCAACTCCCATGGGAGCCGGACTATTGGTATACAGAGGGGAGACTATTCCGTTGGAATCCTTAGTTGCAGGATGGAAATTAGGCGGGAAGTAGTGCTTATATGTGCTAGGGTTACTGATTGAATTGCTGCTAGTAGAAACGGCAGGTGTGCTGGAGGTAATTGACGGTGTGACTATCGCGCTAGGGGCGTGGGAATTCTGAAAAAGGGAAAGCCCCGGGACGAGCATCGCAATGGAAACCACCAGCACCAAAAAGACGAGTAATTTCCGCGTCATGCGCCCTTCATGTTAGGTGGTGTATTTAATTGTTAGCGTAGACTGCGGGACAAATGGATCCAGCAAAATCGAATCAAGCCAACTATCCTTCAATCATATATCTGGAAGGAATGATCAGAATTTTCATGTTTGTTTTTGGGGTCTATCTTTCATGATACCAAAGGGTAATATCCGATAGGAAAATCACGAGAACATAAGTTTCGGAGAAGGAAGATGTGATAACCGTCGGTGGGCCCAATGGGAAAGGGATGAGTAAAACATTCCTCGGGGTGTTTGAACCCGTACTCTTTGCGAGACCATATCTGAAGAACGGAACTCGTCTGTTCATATTGGTTATCACTGCAGGAGTCATCTCAAACGTTTCTCTTTTGCTTGTGCCTGTCTACATAGGGCAGGCAGTGTCAGCTCTGCAGAAAGGGACATTCTCGAGTATACCAAATATCGGTCTCTTCATTATTCTTGCTTATGCGATTTCGTCAATTGTAAATTTCATAGTTACATACGGGGCACAGTACATAAGTCAGAATTATGCCCTCAATCTCAGGAAGGACTTTGTTGCTCATCTTGTAAGAAAGAAATTCTTGTTTTTCGAAACGCAAACTTCTGGAGATTTACTGTCAAGGGGGAGTCAGGACATAGAGCAGACAAGAAACTTCAATCTGAACATGTTCACCAACTTGTTTCCGACAATCTCCTTGATTGCCGCAGCCTTCATACTATTGTTCCTCATCTCACCAGAATTCGCGCTATTTCTTCTCTTTGTCGTGCCCCCACTCATTTATCTCGGGATGATGTCTTCCCGTAGGCAGCGTCCGATATGGAAGCAGATAAGGGATACTTACGGAAAGTTGGGTGAAACGCTGCAGGAAAATATCGTCGGTCAGAGAGTAGTGAGGGGACTGGCTGCCGAAAAACAGGAGATAGAAAAGTACAACTCGATGACGCAGGAGTACTATGTTGAGAACTACCAAGTGGTCAGATCAAGGGTATTCCACAACAGTCTCATGCCACTGGTAGTTGCTGCGGTTTCAAGTGCGATTCTCGTCATCGTTGGATATGAGGATCTGTTAAACAGTTACAATGTAGGAGGTCTCGTTTCTGCAGTCCTTATTTTTGCACTTCTAACGAGTCCAGTATCGTTTCTAGGAAGGATGATAATATTCTCTGAAAATTCAAGGGCCGCAATAGGAAGAATCAAGGAAATAACCGGTACCGGGGATGAAGAGTTTGTGGAGCAATCTCAAGAATCTCTGTCCCCGGGGATTCTCAGTTTTGATCACGTAGGGTTCAGGAGGGGAGACAGGATTATTCTAAAGGATGTCACATTTAAGGTAATGCCGGGAGAATTCATCGGTATCACTGGGAAGACCGGAGCTGGAAAGTCTTCTCTGGTCAATCTTATCACGAGGTACTACGAACCAGGTTCAGGTTCAATAACATTCAATGGAAGAAACACCAGGGACATCCCCTTGAGCTTGCTCCGAAGTAGAATTTCGATTGTGCCGCAGGAGATCAATATTCTCTCTGGAACGATACGGGACAACATTTTGTTTGGAATCGAGGCGACCGACCAAAGAGTGAAGAAAGCTGCAAGTTTGGCATCCATCTCCGACTTTATTGAGTCTCTCCCCTCTAAGTACGATACTATGGTAGGGGAAAGAGGGCTGACACTTTCTGGCGGTCAGAGACAGAGAATAGCGATCGCTCGGGCAGTTCTAAGGGACCCATTGTTACTGATATTGGATGACGCTACATCCAGCGTTGATCCGGATACCGAAATTGCAATCTTCGAAAATCTGAAACGATCGATGAAAGACACGATCATTCTTATGATCAGCCTAAGAGCATCTGCACTGTCTTTCGCAAACAAAGTGCTGATTCTGGAAGAGGGGGAACTCAAGACAGACGTAGGAGGGGAAGAGGGGCTAAATGTCAACAGGATATGATGCGGTAGAGGATCAATACATTAAGCCGGTGAAGGGCCGGAAGACTATGTTCAGGATGATCAGGGACGTCCTGAACCTAAAAAGGGATGCGACTGTCTTCACCATCTCAGTGGTTATATATGCAATCGGAGGGGTGTTGTATCCCCTCGCCCTAGGATTGGCCATCAATTCGGTGAAAGCAGGACAGATTCGCCCCTTACTTCTTTATGCGGGTCTCTTCTTCCTGTTCTACCTCATACAATTCTTTAGCAATATCTGGATAAATCTAAGTTCAGTTAAGGTCGCCCAGGGAGTGATAAAGGGAATGAGAGATGGGGCTTTTAAGAAATTGCAGAGCGTCCCACTGGACTTCTACAGCAATGTTAAGTTGGGTTATCTTATAAGCAGAATCGCAAACGATGCCGAATCGATTTCCGATTTCCTCACCTATCAATTGCCCTCAGTGATATCTGGTGTCACGACAATAATAATTGCAGCAGTGATAATGTTTGACCTCAACACCAAACTTGCACTCTACTCTCTTGTAGTAATGCCGGTGCTAGCTGTCTACACCTTAGCCATTCAACCGAGGGTCAGAAAGAATTATCTCGCGACTAGAAGAGCGCTGGCAGCTATTACGGGCAACCTCGCAGAGACAATTGCAGCGATCCGGACGGTTAAGGCATTCAACGCAGAGGCACAGACAGAAGGAAGATTTGGGAACCTAAATGAAAACAATTTCAAGGCCAACATGGTGGCCACTCGACTCACCTCATCATACAGCTCAGTAATAAGGTTCCTGGAAGCAGTCGGTATTTTCCTCGTGATATACGAGGGATCTCTATCTCTTCTTCACGGGCAGATTAGTTTGGGAATATTGGTCGCTTTCATCGCGTACGTTCAGCAGTTCTTCAACCCTATTGTGCAGCTGACCCAGCTCTACAACATGTACCAAAACTCGATGGTAGGTGCGTCCAGGATCTACGGAATAATAGACAGCACCCCTGAAAAGATGAAGGGGGAGATAGACGTGGCTTCCTTCTCAAAATCGATAAAGGTGAACAACGTGAGCGTTCGATACGATGGAAATGTTGCTCTCAAGAATGTGACCGTGGAAATCAAGAAGGGGGAATGCGTTGCAATTGTTGGCAGAACAGGGGCTGGAAAGACGACATTGACCAATGTCATCCTAAAGTTCAAATTCCCGAACGAAGGGGATGTCCTCCTTGATCTGAAAGAATTGAATGAGATTGAGACAAACGCCTACCGGAAGTTGATAGTTCCAGTACTGCAGGAACCGTTTCTATTCAATGGTACAGTCTTCGAGAACGTAGAGTATTCAAAGAGGGGTATCACTAAGGAAGAAGTACAGCGGCTTATCGATGTCTACGGCATGTCTGAAATTTTCAGAAATTTGCCTAATGGAATAGATTCTCCTGTGGGCGAGATGGGAAGAAACATGTCAGAGGGACAGAGACAGGCGGTTTCCATACTGAGGGCATTCGTCAGGAACCCTGAAATAATAATCATGGACGAGGCAACTGCGCAGATAGATTCAAGGTCTGAAAAAGCAATCATAACAGCGATGCGAAGTTATGCAAAGAACGGAACCCTGATCCTGATCTCCCACCGGTTCTCACTGATAACCCTTTCAGACAGGATCATAGTCCTTGAAGAGGGTGGTGTGGTACAGGAAGGTACCCTCAACGTACTGGCCAAAGAAGAAGGGACTTTCAGGGAACTGTACAAGAGGAGTGTCAGCTCATACGTGAGCGGGACAGGCGGTTTTTAAGAAACCAAAAATTCATTCATTATCGTTGAATCTCCCTGTGTTGTTAACGGAGAGAGCAAACATTGTTGTGATCGGTGGAGGTCTCATAGGACTTTCGATTGCTGCAAAGCTCTCTGAGAGAAGTAAAGGAATTTTCGTGCTAGAGAAGAATTCCAAGGCGGGTCAAGAGACAAGCAGTCGCAACAGTGGGGTTATTCATTCCGGAATTCACTATCCCAAAGGGTCCCTGAAGGCCACATTGTCTGTAAGGGGAAACGAGTTGCTTTATAATTTATGTTCGAAGTACCGGATCCCCCACAAAAAGCTCGGTAAACTTACGGTAGCTATTGGAGAGAAAGAAATAGCGGAAATTGAGAGACTCAAGAAACAGGGGGAAGAAAATGGAGTTCCAGGTCTCAAAATGCTTGAAGGGGAAGAGGCTAAGGAACTGGAACCCAACCTGCATTCTGACAGGGCCTTACTTTCTCCAACGAGCGGGATTGTGGAAGCGAGCGAACTTGTGAATTATTATCAATCCAGGATCAGTTTGAACGGAGCATTCGTCTCGACTTCAACAGAAGTTGTTGGTATTAGTATGAAAAAAACAGGCTACGAACTGATCTGTAGGGATGTTGGTGGGGAATTCAATTTGATTGCGGATACAGTGATAAATGCAGCTGGTCTAAATTCCGATAAAATTGCGGCAATGGCAGGATTGGATATTGACAGGTTAGGATACAGACTACACTACTGCAAGGGTGATTATTTCAGGATACATGGATCCCCGCCGATAAAACACCTAGTCTATCCAGTACCGAAGGGAGCGGGATTAGGCATACACGCGACCCCGGACTTCTCAGGTTCAGTCAAAATTGGGCCGAATGCATATTACGTGGATGAGTTAGATTATAGAGTCACAACAAATGTAGAAGATTTCCGCGCAGCCGTGGGGAGATATCTCCCTGTAGTGTTACACATGAATATACAAGAAGATTCATCAGGAATCCGTCCAAAGTTACAAGGTCCTAGTGATTCTTTCAGGGATTTTGTGATTTCCGAAGAAGCAGATGAAGGATTTCCCGGATTCATAAACCTAATTGGAATAGAATCTCCAGGTTTGACGGCAATACCGGCCATTGCTGATTTAGTTTCTGATATCTACTTAGAGAAATTGAAATAGGCTGTAATTCAGAATTATCAAAGGTGAGCGCCCTGTTGAGATTCTTTTAAACTCCTTTCAAGAGAATCCCTGATTTTTACGTATGCTATTATCAGAAGAATTCCAGAAATCACACCTCCGAAGATCAGCTGAACGATTCCGAGTACCAGTGAAGGCATCTCTGCTTCTCTGATCTTCTCTAATAGGAGTTTTTTGTACACTAGGAAATAATCAAGCAGAATCCAGACTAACCCTATTACGAAGAAAATTGAGAATACAACTGCTGCAATTCCCAAACCAAACAAAGGAGAAGTAGGATAGCTAATATAAGTCCCGGTGGACGTAGTGGTCGTTACACGAGCGATGGCAAAGAAAGTTAGAAGACTGAATGTGATAACTACCCCAATTGCGAAGAAAATGAGCTGCAAGACTATTGCAACCAAAGTGAGCGTCTTTGCAGTACTTGCATCACTGTCCAACATTTCGCTTAGCAATTTACTGAATCTATATAACTATTCCTAAAAGTGCCTGAGGAGGTCAGCTTGAAGTTGACTGGATTGCTATCCATCCATCTTCTGGAATCCCAATAACGGAACCCTCCTTGCTCGATTCAAGTTTATCAGATTTGAAGTTGAAGTGAACCTTGACATAGATGTCCACCAGGCCAAAACCTTCATAAAATTTCCCATCCGCTTCTCCTCCCCTCGAAAGCACGATAGCTCCCGCAGAATTTCCAATTATTGTTCCGTTAAATCTCTTCAATTTCTTCTGAATTGAGAGTTTCTCGATTTCCTTCTTGAGTATCTCTGGATCTCCTCCTGGCAGATAGACCACATCTGCAACAGAGAACTTGTTGTCCATCTCGGTAACAGAGTCATCCTTTTCCAGAAATAGGACTTTCTCAAATCCGATGTTTAGGAAGTACCCTCTGTATATCTCCCTGTATTGATTTTCCTTCCTCTTCGACTCAGAAGTCCACGGAATCACCAGGACCTTCTTTGTCCTTGAAGTTCTTGCAATAAATGTGAACATAGTTCTATTGGTTCTCTCCTTTACATCCTCGCCCCCTTGAAGTATGATGAGACTTGAGGTCATATTCAAACGATAAAGCCGTTACTAATATATTTAAGGAGTGGTGCAACTGCAGTTAACTGATGAACCAAACAAAACAAATTCAATAAAGGTGCAGTCCATTTTAAAAATTCATCAGTCAATATTTTCCAACTGACAAGCAGCGTGAACACAGATCGCAGGCTGCTCTGAGATTGCCAAACATTCTTGAATAGCCCCGAGCAGATTCACCTAAAAGAATAAGCGAAGCCGTTAAAATCTAATCTTCATCTTTGAATAAAACAGCACTAGAACTCATAGTAAGTTTTCAAACTCTTCAGCAGTTAGTTCTGACTGCCTAATTATTGCTCTGAGCGTACCCTTCTTCAGTTCTCTATGCTGAGGTACCGTTATTGTTAGGGCTTTCTCTCCTTCCCGACGCATAATTACGTGGCTACCAGTCTGATGATCGATGAAAAATCCGATCTTGGTTAATGCTTTGACGACATCAGAACCAGAGACTGCCGGAAGTTTAGGCACTTATAGGCACTTCCACGGCCATCTCCACTGGTATGGGTTGACCATGTTTCCTAAGGCTCTCTATATATCCTGCTATTGCATCCTTTATGTTCTCGATTGCCCCGTCGAACGTGTCTCCCTCAGAAATGCAACCAGGGAGTGCTGGCACGGTAACCGTGTATCCTCCAACACTCTGAGGCTCCAGGATTACGGTATATTTCATATTATTCTAATCAATAACCATAGAATAAAGGTTTCCATTCTTTTGTTAACCCGGATCAGCATTAGTTAGAAGAGGCCTTGCTTTCGTGCATTTCCAGTCTTAATCATTTCTGATTCATTTAGGCGATGATACTTCCTATTCATGTACCAAAACTTTCTTCCTACTGAAACTGTATTCTTTCGTTCAGTCAGTCATATCGTTCATAGCTCTTATTGTAGAAATTTACGGCATCGGTAACCCCACAGACGATTCAGTGTGTATTTTCCTTTTCTTCGTTTCCTTCATGTACTTTGATTCTCGATTTGACCAACTATGTGCTTAGGACTTTACCCAGTGCAGACAGTACAATTGCTCTATCCAATGCTGTGGGGAAAGTAAAGGTAAAGGGAGGAGAGGGAAGGGATCGGCGTAATCTCTTCAACACTAGGAGTGGAAGTATTCTAAAAGACCGGGGAAATCGATGAAGCTGACGGAAGAACTGGATCTGCATATAGTGTAAGATTGAAAGAGTTATGGAACAAATTATTTCATTTTATGAAGAAATTCAATATCAGACCTACGAAGAGAACAAAGGGCACAGGAATATTGAATAATTTGAACTGACTATTAGAATCATAATTTTTCCACATGAGAATTTCAGATACAACGACAATCGAGACTATGAAAGAAGCACTCAGCATCAAAACATTTCCAAGAGAGAAAATGAAAAGAAAAATTAAGGCTATAATGTAATTGACAGTGAGGGGAACGGTTATACTACCTTTAGATATCACAGGTATGGACTTGATACCAACAGTTCTGTCAAACAGGTAATCCTGGTACTGATAAAGTATATCAAATCCAGCTATCCAGAGTGATATGAAAATCATGAAATAGAAGAAATTCAAGCTGCTGGGAAATGCATCTTTTGCAGCTATATAACCAGCAAGAAGAATAGATCCTATCGAAAATCCAAGAATGTAATGACTTAAAACTGGAATTTTTTTTGTAAATGGATAGAGGTAGAATAGAAGAAGTATCAAAGGAGACAAAAGCCCTGCAAGAACGTTGAGAGAAAATGCAGATATGATGAACAAAATAGAACTTGTGACGAGAATTATCTTCGCCTCATTTAAAGAAATTTTTCCAGTCACGAGTGCCCTCTCCCTGGTTCTTGGATTTAGAGAATCAAGCGGAAAGTCTATTATTCTGTTCATTGTCATTCCAGAAACTCTTGCTAAGGTGGCCGCTATTCCAACAATTATAATAACTCGCAAGCTGAACAAACCGCTTAGAATTAAACCCATGTATGCGAAAGGAAGATCAAATATTGTATGCTCAATCTTTATGAATCTTATTATTTCTTTCAAATTAAAGGACATATTTTTTCATTTTTTCTTTTAGAACCTCCGTCTCATTAACTTCAATTCTTTCTGGCCATTCCCTCCTTGTGCCTTCGTTCATTCTCTTCACAGTTGCATCTATTATCATTTTACCTCCAACATCAGGATAGATTGAAGAATGATCAAGGGAATCTGTTGGTGCCATTTTAATTATCTCTATATCCCTCGCCGGATCGGTTCTAGTAGCTACCGCCCACATAACCTCCTTCCTGTCAGTGACGTCTATATCCTCATCAACCACGACAACGTATTTCGTGAACATCATCTGGCCTAATGAAAATATGGCCATTCCAACTTTCCTTCCCTGGCCCGGATACCTCTTCTTTATTGAAACAAACAGAACATCGTTGAATAGTCCCTCCTCTGGAAGGAAGATATCATTAATCTCCGGAATCTGGAGCTTTATCACCGGCAGGAAAATCCTTTCTATTGCCCTTCCTATGGGAATATCTTCATTCCAGTATTTACCTACTAGGATTGAATGGTATATGAAATCCTTCCTGTGGTAAATTCTTTTCACATGGAAAACAGGGTACAGGTCAACCGGAGTATAATATCCTGTATGATCCCCAAAGGGTCCCTCTTCTCTTGTCTCGTCCGGGTTCACATACCCTTCTAAAATAATTTCCGCATCTGAAGGATACCTGAGATCAACCGTTTCGCCTCTGACAGTATCAATTCTGTTCCCAGTAAGATATCCTGCAAATGCCATTTCATCAATTCCCTCTGGAAGTGGAGAAACAGACGAAAACAATACTGCTGGATGGACACCAATTGCAACTGCAACATCCAGTTTCTTGCCCATCTTTTTTGCTTTCATCATATGCATTGCTCCCGTTTTCTGAGTCTGCCAGTGCATTCCAGTAGTTTCGGAATCATAAACGTGCATTCTGTAAGTTCCTGCATTGTACGCGCCATTTTCAGGATCCCTGGTTATGACCACGGGGGCTGTTATAAATCTCCCTCCATCCTTTGGCCAGTTCTTCAGTATTGGAATATCATCCAGCGTAATATCCCCATATTTTTCCTTTGCGGGTCCATTTCCAATCTCGTTAACATTAAAGTTCTTTAGTTTTGAAAATAACTTCAGTCCCTCTATTAGACTGGGCTTTGAATAAAGTATCTCCAATAACCCTGAAAAATCCCCGGTGATTTCAGTTATCTTTCTTTCAAGGACGTTTTCCAGCCTGGTATATGTACCAAATAATCCAATTAAGACCTTGTTGTCGAATCCCGATGGCTTATTAAATAATAAGGCAGGGCCATTGTTCCTCTGATAGTAATTGGCCAGAGACGTTATTTCGGTCTCAGTGCTGAATTCTTCATCTATTTCTCTAAGATCATTGTTTTCCTTCAGTATTGAGAGTGATTTTCTCAAATCAGACATCTATACCACTTTTTTTAATATCATTGTCTCTTATATAACCATAAATGAAAAACATTGCAACTATCCCATATAAGGGAAATATTATAAGAAACAAAAAAACCGTGTTAAATCCGAATGCCAATCCCATAGGAAGGAGCATCAGTGGAGCTATTATATGACCAGTGCTTCCTATCAATGAGAACTCCCAGACACCATTGCCAACCCTCTCCCTGCCATATACGTCTATTGGAGTGGTATAAATTGGGGAGATAGCGAGCGCTTCCGTCATGATTAAAAGTATTCCGATCAGAATCAATACATTGCCGGGATGAAGGTAAAGTAAGATAAACCCAGGTATAGATATTGCATATCCTGAAATACCCACGAGAATTAGGGACAACGCGCTTCTAAGTTTAGAGTAAATTGCATACGCAATGGTTCCTCCTAAAATAGTTGCCAATGCCCCCCAATACCCAAATATCGACATGGCAGTTCTAGTTATTTCGGGAGAAAATTTTTCAAGATATAGAGGAATTATAACTGCCAGGGTAAGATTAAATCCGGCTATAGTCATCCAAAGAAATCCATAGATCCATGTAAATCTAAAATTGTACGTGGTATAGGATTCGCTCCTGAACGAATAGCCTTTGAAATTGAGCAGATAGATGAATGGTATTAGAGATACGAGGCCAAGGATGGGAATTATAATGAATGTTTCATGACAGTTTAGATTAAGAGCAAGAATGGAACCGAAAGTGACGCCTGCGGGAATTCCACTTATGGAAACGGCAGATGCCAACGATCTTTCCCTCTCTTTAAACAAGAAAGAGTAAGATATGGAGAATATTTCCATCAAAAAGCTCGCTGTTCCCTGAATGAATCTTATAGCAATGAAAAGGGCGAGACTGTGCACGTACGGGGTAATAAATATGGTGAAGATTATAACCAGGAGCATTACAAGAGTCCAGAAAGAAGCATTCCTGTGAAATTTCATCACCCTGCCCAATATTTTCCCGAATGGCATTCCAGCAAAGTAGACGATGGTGATGATAGAAATAAAGGAGTCAAGTGATAATTTGGAGTTTAAATTAGGAAGTATTGAGGGAGCATAAAAGGTGACGGAGGCCAGAACGCTAAACACTATAGAGGTAGTTATAAATCCAGAGACCGGCAATGCAATCCTTTTCCATGGTTGCATAATCTGACAGTGGCAATGATTATAAAGTTTTTAGATGAACCATCCTTTCCCTTCTATCATATCAGCAACACAGTTTCAGGCTCATTAAGACATTTCTGGTATCTCCACTGGCGATAGACTTACTAAGGGGTATTTCTTACTTCAAATACCAGACTCATGAAGGATTCGCTTAACTTTTTAATAGAATATTTTTTGGATTCGTCTTGTCGTGCTTCGCCACCATGGAAAATACGGCTCCGCGAAGCCACAATAGCCCCGAGCAGATTCGAACTGCTGTCAACGGATTCAGAGTCCGCTATGCTTGGCCACTACACCACGGGGCTGACAACAGTTATTGCGAGGTAGTAAATAAAAATAGACTATCTTAGTAACTTTC
>JAMCQR010000023.1 GCA_023379555.1 Thermoplasmatota archaeon
TTCAAGAAGCAACTTCAATTTTCTTCACAACAGGGAAATTGAAGCTGTGATTCCACCAAGGGAGAACTCTTCCACCCTGTCCAGAGGTTCTCCATACAGAGCCAAGACAGTAAGGAGAATAAGGAGGACTGGGCTAGATGCATGGAAGAAGGAGGTGGATTACGGGAAGAGATGGAGGGTTGAGATATTCTTCTCCGCTTTGAAGAGGGTGGTGGGAGAGGTGATCATGGCAAAGAAGATGATGTACCAGATACAGGAAGCAGTGATGAAGATATATACATATTTCCTGCTAAGGAAAAACGCTGAGGTGAACTGAATGGTTGTTGCTTACAATTGGTTAACACGCTAAAAAGTATGAAAAAGGTGAAATATCGAAAGAGGAGTATGATAAGATGAGGGAGGATCTGGGGAAGTGATGGTGATTATGGGGAAAGATCAAGAAGTAAAGGAAGTTGGAGAGAACGGTTTAATTATGTTTGTTTGGAATGAGGGAAAGGAGAGATGGAAGTGAAATGAAAGAGGATATCAGCGAGCGTCTTGAGAACGATTTGGGTGCATATATCAGCGAAAAAAGTGGCAAAATCTTAGAAATTATTGGATAGCTCTGTACAAAAGTTTCAACTCAAATAGTGCGATAGCCGAGATTTGGCATCGACTCTTTTCGGACTATTACGAATATGAAGAAGTATATCGACCGGAAGGTGGTTTTGACCCGATCAAGAAAAATGAATTTGAAGAGTGGTTCAACTCCAAGATTCGAAAGATAATGGACTTCTTAGAGGGATGAGGAGAGAATCCAAGTGAAGTATCGCCCTGTTACTTTGTACCCTTTGATAGATGTCCTTCAATAAGGGCGGGAATGCATTCCAGTCTATTGCATCCTTCATGAATGCCAGGGGATCACGACCCATCGTTTCCTTGTATATTTCCTTGAGTGCCTCATCTAGAAGGTTTGCCATGCTGTATTATGGGCAACCCATGAATAAACATTATTATTACCAGACCCGGTCACAGAAGGAGGTTCTTAGACTGGTATGCTTGATTTCTTCCCGTAGCTGAAGCTGCAGCAAGTCAGATAATGCTGCAGCTCATGGAATGGTGATGAAAGATGTATAACGTAGCTATGGATATTGGTAAACGCAAGCCGTACGGAATAATTGAGAAGGATGGAGAGATTGTGAAAGAGGGATATGTGCTCACAAGCAGATAGGAATTCAACAAATTCCTTGACGGTATAAGTGAAGCCACGGTGATAGTGGAAGCCTCTTCCACCATTGATAGGATAGTTTCATTCCTGTCTGGCCACAATATTAGAGTGGCTCATCCCGCCAAGGTGAGACTGATAGCTGAATCGATGAACAAGACTGATAGGAATGACGCTCATATATTGCTGGACCTTTACAAGAGGGAATACATGCCGGAATCGTACCTTCCACCTAGAGAAATAAGCGAGTCCAGGAACATATGCAGGAATCGCAATTTCCTGGTAAGACAGAGGACAGCAATAAAGAACAGGATCAGAAATCAATCATACCGGCTGGGAATGGATTTTGATGGCTTCACAAAGAAGAGTCTCTCCACCCTGAGAGACGCTTCTCCCATGTTAAGGATACTTGTGGAAGATCTGGAGAATGTTAACAAATATATGAAACTGACATTCACATAGCGGAGAAGTGGGAAATGAATCAGTACGCCAGGATAATTGAAACAATACCTGGAATAGGAAAGTACGGTTCCCTAGCAATAGCAGCGGAGATAGGAGATGTGAACAGATTCCCGAAGGAGGCTAACATATTCTCCTATACAGGTCTGGTGCCTCGGATATACCAGTCCGGATCCAGGGAATACAAGGGCCACATAACTTCAGGGAACAAATACCTAAAGTACATTCTGGTGGAGTGCGTACTGGTCTACCTAATAAGGGAGCCTGATTCTCCTATCACTGAAGCATATAGGAGAATAAAGCTGAGATCTGGAACAAACAAGGCGAAGATAGCCGCAGCAAGGCATCTTCTCCGGATGATATACTACATGCTCAAGAGGAATCAATCATATGATTCCTATGAGAGGCGTGGCAGGAGCTGAAGGTTCTTATGCTGCACTGCAGCTCGAGATAGACTAGCATCCTGCCATCCCTGTAAATGGAAGTCAGAATACCGCAAAGCGGTAAATAGAAGAGCATACAAAGTTTCCAGAAAAAGCAAATAGGTGGGTGATCATAAAGATAACAAGGAAGAAATCAACATAGGAGAAGTCCTCTATTATGAATCAAACAGAAAGCACATCATAAGAACAAGGATGTTCATCAGGGTGGTCGGTGAAAGGATTGGAGCGACAGTATTACTTGTTTCATGCTACCATAAAATTTGTGTTGATAGTTCTGCAATGCCTGATTAATGGTCATTCAGCATATTATATATTTTCGCGTACACTGCAATGCTATTGTGGAAATGGTCTATGATCTGGATATTCAGGCTCAGTGCATTCACGAAAGCCGTTCCGAAAAAGAACATTGAATATTGGGTATTATTATGGATTAGCCCATCCAGGTACGCTATGGATATATTTGTTGTGTTGTGTATTACCAGCGCCTGTGCAAGAGCACTTGCAACTGTAATATCCGGGTCCACACCTGAAGCAGAATCATTCCTCACGTGGAATAGGTAGGGAGAATTGTTGACGGACTGTCCAATGAGGTATGATCCAACAGTAGCATTTCCCAGTTGAGCTAAATCGCCGTTTGCCTGGTAAGGGAATAAGGCCTGCCCTATACCGGTTACCACAACAGGATACACCACCCCGCAGATCACAGCGAAGATCAGAGCCAGTCTCAGTGTGCCAGAGATAAGTTTTCTTCCTTTCATATTACTCCCCCCATAATTACTAACAATATAGCTATCAGCTTGATAGCAGCAAATGGCAGCAAAACTCCGCCAACTCCGTAAACAAATAGGTTCTTGAGGAATATCTTGAGCGTGCTCTGCGGTCTGAACTTTGTTCCACGCAGCGCTATTGGTATAAGTGCTGGGATCACCACAGCATTGTATATCAGGGCTGAGAGCACAGCAATATGAGGTGTCAATCTGAGGATGTTCAAGGCATCAAGTGCAGGGATGCTCACAAACATTACGGGCACTATTGCAAAGTACTTGGCGACATCGTTGGTGATGCTGAATGTCGTGACAGCACCTCTTGTCATCAGGAGCTGCTTTCCCAGCATGACCACATCGATGACCTTTGACGGGTTTGATTCAAGGTCTACCATATTTGCTGCATCCTTCGCAGCCAAGGTTCCTGATGCCATTGCAAGGCCGATATCCGCTGCGGCAAGGGCCGGGGCGTCATTTGTGCCGTCCCCAATCATTGCAACAACCCTGTTCTCAGCCTGTTCTTCCTTTACCTTCTGGTACTTGGTCTCAGGTTTTGCCTGTGCGACAAATTCTTCGATTCCTACCTCACCCGCTATGCTTCTCGCAGTAAGAGGATGGTCTCCTGTGATCATCACCGGCCTGATTCCCATCTTCCTGAGGCCGAGTATTCTATCCCTGATTCCGTGTTTTATCAAATCCTTGAAGTATATGAGCCCAATTATGTCACCGTTCACGGATACTGCAATGGGAGTCCCGCCTTCTGAGGTAATTCTTGTCACTGTCTCATCAAAATTGTCGGGAATAGATTTAGCAACTTCCTTTATGACATCGGGGGCGCCCTTCTGTATTATTGTCTCATCTGTTAGACGGGTCTCGAGCACGAACTTCTTCCTGAACCTGTGCCTCTGGAATATTCCCTTTCCACCCTTTGGCAATGTGAAGTCGTCGGAGTCAACAAGGGTTATTTCACTACTTCTTGTTACTGCACTGAATTCCTTATAAACACCTTCCCTCAGTGCATCATACTCCTTTGGAATGAACTTTTTTGAGAAAGCGAGTTCCACTATGCTCCTTCCTTCTGGAGTATCGTCATTCCAAGATGAGAGGAACGAGGCGTCAGCTAGTTCCCTTTCGGTGTGGTTTCCCAGGGGGATAAACTGATGCGCACGCCGGTTCCCGACGGTTATTGTTCCAGTCTTGTCAAGGAGTATTACGTCTGCATCCCCTGCTGTCTCTATGGCTTTTCCGGATTTAGCTATTATTTTATTCCTTGACATCCGGGTTATTCCGGATATACCTATGGCTGGTAGAAGTGCTCCAATTGTGGTTGGCAGTAAGCATACGTACAGAGCGATGAGAATAGATAGATCAGCGCCAAGGTTGAGCAGCAGCGAGAGTGCAATCAGTGCCACCAGAATTATTGTAAAAACACCGGTCAGTCCGAGCAGCAGTATTGATAGAGCAGCCTCATTTGGCGTCTTTGGCCTTTCAGATGATTCTACCATCTTTACAAGCTTGCTTATGTAGGTCTCGTCAGGATTTGCATTGACAACTGCAACGATGGAGTCGCTCACGACCGTTGACCCCCCAATGATGGTGTCTCCCTTGGACTTCTTAACTCCCGCAGACTCTCCCGTAAGGAGGGACTCATCCAGCATTGCTATTCCCTCCAGGACTTCAGCATCAATTGGGACCATGTCCCCTTTCTCGATGAGGATAATGTCCCCTTTTCTCAGCTCAGAGGACTTAACAGGCTCAATTGTCCTTTTTCCATCTTCGTTCACGTGTATCCTCTTGGCAATCCCTTCTTTTTCCAGTTTCTTCAGGCTGGCTGCTGATGCCCTGGACCTTGCCTCTGCAAATGAATCGGAGATTGTACTGAACCATACAGTTACGAAAAGTATGGCAGTTACATACGCATAGAAGACTCTGTCAGACCTGTGTGCCAAACCGGGGAAAGCCCCTGGTGCTATGGTCATGAGCAAGACCACCAGGAAGGAAAGTTCAACTACAAACATTACAGGGTTTTCTATGAGTCTCAGTGGATTCATTCTTGCGAGTGAATCCCTTAACACATGCGGCCAGCTGATCCTATCTTCATTAGTTTCAGGTCTGGAGTACACTTCCTGATTCCCGCTCCACCTAAAGGGCATTCCCTATCCCTTCCAGATGCATAAGAATTGGCCCCACTGCAAGGAATGGGAAAAAAGTCAGTACGGCGAGTATAATGATGCTGAAAATGAGTATTGCAGGGAAGATAAGATCGTCCGTCCTAAGAGCTACTTCTGGGCTCCTCTTCTTGTCATACATCCTCCCCGAAATGGCGAGCATTATTAATATTGGTATGAATCTGCCGGCCCACATCACTATACCGGTGGAAACATTGAAAAACACGGTGTTTCCGCTCGACCCGAGGAAATCTGAGCCGTTGTTTGCCGCGGCTGAAGTGTATTCATAGAGTATCTCTGTGAACCCAACAGGTCCGTTACCGAGGCCTATAGCATGTACCGCACCAAGTGCATAGGCAAGGACTGTTGGGACAAGGATGATTATTGGATGGGATAAGAATGCGACAATTGCAAGTTCAACATCTTTTGCACTGATCTTCGCTCCAAGATATTCTGGAGTCCTACCTGCCATAAGTCCAACAATGAACACTGTTATCATCACGTACATAAGCATGTACATGGCACCAACTCCTGCTCCCCCCGGAGTTGCCTGTATCATCATTCCCAAGAAGGCAGCCAGTATCACGAGTGGGTGCATTGCTGCAAGGGCTGTGTTTACGGAACCTGTTGTAAAGGCAGTCGTAGTTACTGTGTATAAGACTGGGGAGAAACCACCGAACCTTGTCTCCATTCCAGGGCCCAGCCCAGTATTGGGGATCAGTGCAATTGCAAGATCAATGGCATAAAGGCCGTAAGAAGCAATGAGAATAGTCCTGCCTTCGCCCTTCTTATCAAGCATCAGCCCGAAAAGGAAAAGCATTGAAGTGGGAATCAGCATCATGGCCCCAAGCTCAATGTAATTGGTTAGGGGATTGGGGTTTTGAAACGGATAGGCAGAATTCGCCCCATAATACCCGCCCCCGTTTGTTCCAAGTTGCATTATGGATACAAGAGAAGAAACTGGGCCTACTTTAATGAGTTCAAAACTCCCTGAGAGGGTCCTTACAAGACTATAACCTGAAAGGGACTGTGGTACTCCAAGCCCTATAAGAATTAAGGATAGAAGAAGCGTCAGTGGAAGAAGTACCCTTGTCATGGTCCTCACCATGTCGGTATAAAAATTCCCTAGATTCCTGTCTCCACCTCTTTTACCTGCAAAACCTCTAAATATTGCCACAGCCACCGCAATGCCAGATGCTGCAGAGGTAAACTGCAAGAACTGGATCCCTACCATCTGCCCGAGGTATGATAATGTGGACCCCCCATTATAATGCTGGAGATTCGTGTTGGATGAGATGGACATTGCAGTGTTGAACGCCAGCGACCAGCTCATCCCATGGAATTTCATTGGGTTTAGGGGGAGCATTCCCTGGAAAGTAAGGACAATAAATGATATCGCAACAGTAAAAACACTGAACATAAAAAGGCTGAGAAAGTACTCCTTCCAGTCCATGCCTTTGTCGCGGTCTATTCCAAGTATACGATAGATCACGTTCTCAAATGGATTGAGGAGTTTATCGAGAAAAGTCTTCTCGTTTTTATAGACCTTTTTCAAGTATTTTGAGAGTCCCCAGGAGAGGGCTATTATCGTTGCCCAGACTAGAGCAGTGATGAGGAGATAACCTGTCCCTATCATGATGGCCTACCCTTATTCTTCCCGAAGCATGTAATTATTGGGCCGTTTTCTGGATTTAAATCTCTCCAGCGGTTAAAACCGTCTTTATTATATGCAAAGCGATTTTGAATATTTATATTAATATATTGTATATGATTTTTATTGCAAAGACTGTTCATATTATTAACCCCATAATCAGTTCCTTAACCAAAATGACCCTAAATATATCCTAACCTATCGTTCCCTGTTTTCCGGGGAAGAAGGTCTGGCTCGCGGACCTTTGTCAGCGCTCAGAACTATAGAGCTGACTACGCTTTTTACACCGGGAATTTTCATAATCTTGTTCTTCAGTGTATCACGGAATTCTTCTATGCTTCTGGAGCTAACAACAGTAGCTATGTCAAATTCTCCAGTCACTTCGTAAACCTCCTGGACAGCGTCGATTAGACAGAGATCATGGGTTACCTCTTCCAATTTCATGGTGTCCACAAAAATATCGACTATCGCTAATACAGGTTTTTCATTTCCGGATTTCATTGAATTGGTCATCTCTTGGCTGCATTGATTTTTCTGCAGTATTAGTATTTTTTGATATTGTGATACTGTAAAAACCTAATTGATTTTTAATAGTTCAGGATGTCAAACATAAAACATAGAGATGATTCCAGGTAAGATGCCTTAATCCTATTCTCAAATAATTTTATAATTGCTCAATTTGAAATTAAAATCAGGCCTTCATTGAATCAGGGGGATAAATCCAATCAAGATGATAGCGATAACCGCCTGGGATATGGCCTCAGTAGCCTCTATCGTTGATTCCTGTCCCTAAAGACTCTGCAGGGTACCTCAGATGAAAAATGACGCAATTATGACTATAAGAACAGCTACAAATATGGTTATCAGGATATCGTCCCTCATTATCCTCCTGTCCCAGTAGTCGAGCTGCCTCTTGGAATCAAACATACCAATACGCATTTCCGTACCATCTCTTTTAATGAGTCTTTAGTTTGTCCTCTAGCTCATTTGCCAGCCTCATCTCAAAATTCCAGTGACCCAGAGAATGCCCAAGAGCGAGCCTACCATCGCAGTAAGTGCAATGACATCCTGGACGTCTATGCTTCTGTATTTCTTTCCTGCATTCTGGTACATTGCCATTTAGTAATCAACCTCTATACTTTAACCTTTTCTTCCCTATGGTGTAGCTCGTATGCGAAACTTCCTGTGAACAAGGCTGTGAGAAACCAGACTGCCGCAGCTCCGCTCCTTGTCAGAGTGAAAAGCACGATCATTCCACTTGCAACGGGAACGGACATGACTTCAAAGGCAGTGAAGAGGGAAATAAATGACACACCTGCCAGGAGATGTTTCAGCTTCAGGTGAAATCGTTTTGTTGCCCCATGGATCCTTCCATTATTCTTCTTTTCAGTTGACGTGTGGGCACCCTTTCCCTTCCCCTTGGATTTCACCCTGGATCATCCCCGGTTCTTTCCTGATTCTCATTATTATCCGGAACGACTGTTTTCCCCTCTTCATTGTTCTCCCTGTGAGTTGCCAAGTCCCCTTCTGAAGGTAATTCTTTGTGATTCTTCCCTGATAGTTTCTCAATGTAATCCTTCCTCGCTGCATCCCTCTGTTCCTCTGTCATACTGTTCCAGTCCCTGTCGGTGATCCCCATTGTCCGGTTGGATGCCCTCTTCAGCATCCTCTGGAGATCTCCGTTCCTGACTGTTGCCATCTCCCTGAACTTCTTAACGGCAGCCTTGTTGTTCTTGTCCCTTATGATGGCTGATTTGTCAAGGAACTCCATTATAGCTTCCTGGACGGGAATCTCCTTCCCCCTGACCGTTATGTACTTCTGCATCTGTTCAGTGTCTAGGTCATAGTCGAACTCCGCAGGTTCATTGGTGTCGTAGTAGTTCATCGCGTCAAGGATCAGCGCAATTTACTTTCGTGAAACTTATATGGAATCGCATAGGGATCATGACTCAGGCGTGAATCTTCTCCTGGGGTTGCGCTGGAACCTCACAAGTCAATGGGCTTCCTTAGCTATTTCATTCATCAATTTCATTTTCGTAAATCTGGGCTACATACTCTCCTATTGCCGGTGATGCGGTCAACCCTGGAGAATCCATTCCTATCAAGTTAATGAATCCATAATGGCCATGTTCACGCTCGTGCTTAATTATAAAATCAGGAAACGAGCTGCCGTGGGCAGCCAGAGCTGGCCTTATTCCTGCTGAATCAGGTTGTATTTCTATGCCTGCGACTGCAGGCATTAACCTCCTGACTTCTTCCATAAATTGATCGCTGTTTGATTCGACTGAATAATCTATTTCATCGACATAATAGCTATTTGGACCCAGTTTAACTGAGCCTGCCATATCCGGAGTCATGTGAATCCCAAGCCAGTTTCCCTGGGGGACAGGATAAACGAGCATTTTAACTGGAGGGTCACCTTTGATTCTGTAATAATCCCCTTTTTTATATGTGAGCCTGTAACCCAGTCTATCCACATCCAATCCTACAAAAGAAGCAATCTGGTCGGAATTTAAGCCACCTGAGTTTACTACAGTTCTGGAATAAAAATTGAATTTTTTCCCTGCACTTGAGCCTCTCAGCAGGTATATGTTGCCTCTATCCTCAATGCCTGTCACCTCGGTATCCGTCACTACAGTCCCATTATTATTCTTTAGAACAGACATGAAATAGTTTGAAAGCTCATCCGGCTCTACTATTCCCGTGGATTCTGTATAAATTGCCATTTCACCCACAATATTTGGTTCCATTTTCTTGATTCCCTGCTTATCAATTATCCTCATGCCCTTTACTCCATTTTCCTCCCCATTCTTTACAAGCCGATCCAGGTCCGGTATTTCCTCTTCAGATACTGCGACCGTGAGCTTTCCCAGTCTTTTGCATGGAATATTTTGGTCTCGGCACAACCGGTACAGCTCGGTGTTTCCTCTTGTACATAGTTCAGCCTTGAGTGTTCCGTGTGGATAATGTATGCCTGAATGGATAACGCCGCTATTGTGACTGCTTGATTCCTGTGCTATTCTCCTGTTCTTTTCCAGGACATATACACCTTCGTTTGTTTTTGAAAGCTGGGCAGCTACTGAAAGTCCAATGACACCTCCACCGATGACAACTATGTTGGCCTCTTCCATCTGAAATTGGAATTCCTTGACAATTAATAACATTGTGTGTCGCTGATATCATCTCCTTACTGAACGATTGAAATCTGAAGGCCTGCCTCGTACTCCTGGCTTCACCATAAATAATTATATTCACGAACTGCTTTTCAACTGGTCTAAAACTAAGCCGGGGTAGCCTAGTCCGGCCAAGGCGATAGATTCGAGATCTATTGCTCGTGAGAGCTCGGGAGTTCAAATCTCCCCCCCGGCGCTTCCATGCTGAGGGAGCTGAGGATGATCCTGAGGATCACTTATCAGCGTAGGTGGGCCATCTAGCTAACGGAATTGACCAGACGACTTTCCGTAATCTTGAATTGCTTTGCCTTCTCTGTCAGAGGTTTTGGTACGGCTGTTCCATTAAGAGTTGTTATTGTTAGGACAATCTCAATGGGAGAGTAGTCATTTGATGCAGGAAACAAAATGAAAACTATAATTAACAATTATATGTTCTCGGTTTCGAAATTGCCACCGTAGCTCAGTTGGCAGAGCGGCTGACTTGTAATCAGCAGGTCGGGAGTCCAATTCTCCCCGGTGGCTCTTTCGTTCAGGTCAAACCTGACGTCAGGCCAGATTTTCCTTGAGTATTTCTGCGATGTCCCTTACCTTTATTTTCGATTCGACGTCCATAGTTCTGGACGCATCTTCCATCATAGCCATGCAGAACGGACAAGCTGTTGCAAGTTTTTCCGCTTTTGTTTCAAGTGCCTGTTCCATTCTTATGTGGCTTATTGATTCCTGGCTCTCCACTTTGTACCAATAATTTCCACCGCCTGCACCACAGCACATGCTCTTCGAACCTGACTTCTCCATTTCAGATAAGTTGGTCGCTGATTTTACAATGAACCTGGTCTCCTCGTACTGCCCATTTATCCTGCCCAGATAGCATGGGTCATGAAGCGTTACCGTCTCTTCCTTTTTCTTCACATTGAGCTTTCCGTCCTTTACCAGATTGGTGAGGAATGTTGAATGATGAAGAACCTCCACGTTCAGCCCGAATTTTGGATATTCGTTCTTGAAAGTATTGAAGCAGTGTGGACAGGCGGTGAGAATTTTCTTGACATTATATTTCTTGAAAGTATCAATGTTGGATAATACCAGCTCCTGGAACCTCCCCTCTTCTCCTATTCTTCTTGCAGTTTCCCCGTTGCATTTTTCTTCAGACCCTAGGATGCCGTATTTAACGCCTGCCTTGTTGAGGAGCTCCATTACCGTTTTGGCCACCTCCTTCCCCCGTGGGTCGAAGGCGCCCATGCATCCGACCCAGTACAGGATGTCCATTCCTTCCTCGTATTTTGGAGCAAATTTCAGCATTTCATCCCTGTCGCTTGGAGGGTTGTTGAACGGATTCTGGGCATAGGTAAGATTATTGAGGTACCCGACGGTTTCCTTGCTGAGCTTGCTTTCCATAACGAGATTCTTTCTCGTCTCCATAATGAATGAAAATGGTTCTATCAAAACTGGGCATTCTTCGACGCACGCCTGGCATGTCGTGCAGGCCCATGCCGCGTTTTCTGACATTATCATCGACCCCATCTCAGCTTCTCCCGAGTACACGTTTTTCTTTATGTTCTGGACAATCACCCTGGGGTCTAGGTCTGATCCAGCAATATGTGCGGGACAGGCTCTTTCGCATCTCCCGCAGTCCGTACACGCAAGTGCCTCAATCTTCTTTAACTTGGGAAGATCCTTGACGACCTTGGCCCCCATCTTGAAATCAAAGTTGCCAGACTCCATTAGTTCCGATAGAATAAATGGGGTTGGCATTTCTCCTCTCGGCTTGATCTCCTTGACGGAAACTCCGACAGACGAAAGTGCTATGTGCGACAGTTTCGAGAACGGGAGATATGCTGCAATTGCAAATGCAGTCATAATGTGGAACATCCATAAGTCCCTGTAAAGCAATATTCCGGAGCCCTGAGACACATTACCGAAGGAAAACACGTAACTCAGACTCCACTCTACAAATCTGTAATCATCAAAACCATTCCTGAAGAGGTAAATCTTCAGTGCACCAAGTATGAAGCCCTGGAGGGCAAGCAGAAGCAGGCCAGACAGCAGTATATAATCATCTGCAATGGTATCCAGTTCTATTCTCTTGGCCAGACGTCTGTACAGTGCCATGACTATTCCGATGGTAAGAAGAATCCCTCCCAGATTGGCCCATACTTCAAAATTAAGGTAGAACCATCCCACGAGTATGCCGAAATGGAAAAGAGGCTTGAGGAGGTCGTGCGATAGAGCAATTAATGCAGTGGAAATGAAAAGTATAATCATTCCGTAGAATATCGAGAAATGCATTATTCCTGCATATCTGTCCTTCAGTATCTTCTTCTGGAAACCGGCGTATACCAGAAGATGGTGCAATATCCGTCTCCAATTTTTCCATCCAAATTTGACCATTTCCGAAAATCTGATTCCCAGCTTACTATAAGATCGATACCACCAGTATAACACGAAACCTGCTACAGAAAAGGATGTTGCATACAGAATTATTAACTCAGCAATTGGGATAAAGACAAGGGTTGGGCTGGCAATAGAGGTCGTCATGATACTGCTTCATTGAATTTTGGTGACTTATTTAACATTTTTGAGTGGTAGAAGACTGACCAGACCAGTCATTGCAAGTTTGTCAGCTTACGACCATAGCCACGTCTAGACTTCCAGCGAATGTCTGGTCTGGCACCCTTATTCCCAGTATTATTACCTGCACATGACCTTGGCTGATTGGCGTGGGCAGGTGAGGATTGACTGATATGAGCGAGAAGCCACCAGATGTTGCCTCAAATGCAGTGATGACCAGTGTCCGGTTCAGGTTGTTGTAGAATGAAACCCTGAAATACCCCGTCGTGCCCCCATAAAGGGTCAGGTCATTCTCGTAGTAAGTCTGATTTCCTAGATTAGTCACTTGGGTGCTTCCATTCGTCTTCTCCAGTATGTTTAGATAGATTTCTATCACATTGACTGTCTTTGAAGAATATGATTGACTGGCCACATAGGTGGCTGTCGTTATCACTATTGCTATTGAAATTACCAGGACCATCAGTTTCCTTTTCTTCACAAAATCTTCTGAACGGGGGATCTGTTTTGGTTCCATTGCAGTCCTCTTGACGTCATTATAACTGAAAATATAAAATGTGTGCAGGAAGAATGAGCTTCTCGACGTCAATTGTGCATTTTATTGGAATAATGCCTGATCTTCCAGCTCCATTTACCCCTGGAATCCGGTTGTGATCCAATTGCCACGTAAATAGGCATTTCAATTGATCCAGAAGTGCTTAGATGAATCGAATAACATCATGCCAGTAATTTAAAAATCAGGAGCGAGAGTCCGAACGAGAAAATAATTGCGGCAATTCCAGCTATCTTCGCCGTGTTTATCGACTTCCTGATTATCTCATTCAGCTTTTCATAATGGTGTTCCCCTGCAACCTTCAGTCTCAATTCCCTGCGGACTCTCTCAATATTAAGTGCCTGGACATCCCCGACTTCCTCCGCCATCCCTCTGATCTCCTTTGCGAGGATTTCAGCATCTGTTGATCGCCCCACCGGATTCACGCTGAGGCCGTCTACATTGACTATGTGATTGTCGGTTGTGCACACCAGTATCTTATCGATTCCATGCAGCGAATCTTCAATGCGCTTTCTCGTCTCAAATTCCATGTTATTCCCGTCCACAAGTATTATTGCTATCTTCTTGTCGTTGATTGTGAGCATCAGGAATTTGATTCCTCCCGGGCCTATGTCTTTTGCTGAAAAGTCGGATGTGACTAATCTGCCGTATAACGGGTAACTTTTCTTCCTTCCCCTGACAGATGATTCCACCTCATCCATGAGGTAGGAAACATCAGTATTCTCGATCGGCCTATCCATGTTATTGTTGTGCTGGTCCACCACCACTGCCCACTTAAGTCCCAGTGATCTTGCCTTCCTCACTATTTTCCTGCCTTCCGTTATCTTTATGTCATCAAACCTGGGTTCATCCGGGGAAATGAAGAAAATTCCCCCGTCTCCCAGAGATACGAAGGTGAGGTACTTACCAAAATAAGGCTCGAATGCGTTTGAGAATGATGATCCCTTCTCACTGAGCACCTTGGATATTTTCCTGACTTCTTCGTTTCCTGCGCAGTTGTCGTCGTGAGTTGTGGAAGTGTGGAAAACCATCAGCTGCTTCCCCTTGTGGTCATTCTGGAGCTTTCCAGTGATATTTGAGCTCCCGAGGTCTCCGAGTGGCCCCGGATGTATATAAGGGAAAACCATCATGAATTCCCCAGCATCAGAGGTAGCCCTAAGGACTGTGACCTCCCTCGGGACTAGAGTGGTATAGATCTGCTCGAAAAAGTTCAAGACAACCTGGTTGTAAGAAATCTCAGATCTTACGGTATTCACCAGCTCTTTGACTATTTTGACAGGATCGATGCTGAACTCCTTAAGGAAACTTGAAAACGAAATCTTGACAAAGAGGTGCGAAGAAAGGGAATAGACCAACGATGAGACCAGGAGAGGTAGGACGAAAATTATGAATGAAGGCGCGAGGACAGCAAGACATATTGAGAATGCGATTGAAAATACCATTGATAAGGCATGGGTTATGAAAAATTTCCTTTCGGTGAATGTGAAAAATACCATGGTTCTCACGAATGGTATCGTGGTGATTGAGAGCATCAGTGCGTTCTGGGGCGAAAGGAACCTGATCCCTATTATGATGAAATAGTATGCCAGTGCCAGGTAAATTACTATGACATCCAGCAGAAACGATCTTTTTGGCCCAAATTTAAATTTCAGTATCAGCGGGGCTACCAGGTCCGTTATGAGAAGGACAGCTATTGAGATGGAATAGATGACGGAGAAGATGATGTTCCTTGACGACAGATAGAATATTATAGGTGCCAGAAGTATTATTGGAACATCATAAACCGGGCTTGGAGCCGTGAATGTAAATTTTCTCAACCTTTGGGCTTCGTTCAATATTCTCCATACGTAAATATCCGTTAAATCTAATATTTTTTGGAGGGAATGGCTAGTTCACTTTGTGACTATTTTGTGTATCGTGAACGATCCAAGTATTATATTGAAGTAGAATGTTATGAACCTCCAGAATATGATAAATATAACAAGAAAACCATGAGGCAGGAATATCGAAAATGTCGCCAGCATTAGGACTTCCATGATCCCGGCCGCACCCGGAGTTATTGGAATGAGGGATATCAGTACAAGAATCACTTGAACAAATATGATGTACAGTATATCTGGAGTTATGCCAAATCCCATTATAAGCACTACAGGTACGGAAAAGTCAGATATCCAGAGGAGGGCAGTAATTGTAACCCCCGCAAAGACAACACCTGGATTCTTTATGAACATGGTTTTAGTTGAAGAGGTAAATGTCTCTATTTCCTTTGCAATTTTTAGAAACAATTCCTTTCTTTTGCCTTCCTTTTTATCCTTCCTTGTGAAATAGTTTTCAATTCTAAAAAGGATCTTCTTGAATAGGCTCGCAGCACCCATCGACACTATAAGAATGACCAGGAACAGAATCAGGACAACTCCTCCAATGTACACATACAGCTTAAAAGGACCTGATATGGAAATGAAGCCTCCTATTATTATGAGAAAAAGGACAACGATAAAGAATATTGCGTCGAACCCCCTTTCTCCCAGTACTAATGCGGCTGAGCTGCCCGGGTTCATTCCATAGTCGCTCAACTTCTTGATTCGTACTGGCTCTCCCCCTATGTAACCCGGAGTCAGAGTTGCGGCGAAAAGAGATGATACCACGGTGAGCAACGATTGCATAAAGGTAATCTTCTGGCCGTTGACTGATGCGAGATATTTTATTCGTAATGCCCAGAAAACAAGGGAGAGTAAATGGAATCCAAGGGCAGTCAGGAAGAATACCAGGTATATGGGAGGCAATGAGGAGATCGTCTTGAGAAGATTGTAAGGTCCATATATGTAAACGAAAACTCCAAGCGTGATGATGGAAATTGCAATTCCTAGAAACTTAATTCCGCTTACTATCTTCAATCATTTCACCATACTTCCTTAACATGACGTCTGCTGTTGCCTCTATAGAGTAGTCCTTGCTGGACGCCAGCGCATTTTTTCCATATACTTCCAGATCGTGATTGTCAGTTTCCAAAAGCCGCTCCTGAACTGAATCAACGTCCCCGAAATTCACGAACCATCCATTGTAATTCTCCCTGAGAATCCCAATTTCCCTGCTTTCCGCTGAAGCTATGACTGGAGTTCCTGAGGCCATTGCCTCAACATATACCACTCCGAATGTTTCAGCTCTTGAGGGAAGGATAAGAATCCTTGCCCTGCTGAGCAGATCTACCTTAACTTGTTCATTTACAAACCCCAGATACTCTACGTTTTTAAGGACGCCTGCATACTTTTCTACCAGGTTCCTCATCGGTCCGATCCCTGCAATCTTGAATTTTCGGTCAGGCATCCTTTTAGCCGTCTCCAGTACTGTTGTAATTCCCTTGTCGTAGGTCAGTCGCCCCAGGAACAGATAGTAATCATCCTTCTGCTGTGAATTATGAAAGGACTTGAGGTTGATCCCCACATGAACAACCTGGGATTTGACCCCAAAGGATTCAAGTTGTCTGGACATTGGTTCAGACGGTGATATCACGGAATCAATCTTCCTGTAAAGATGCATGTTGTACTGGAAACCTAAATTCAGGAGACTCTTGACAAAAGGAAAATTGATGGTATTGTCCATGTTCACAAAATCAGTATGGTAAGTCCCTAGAACCGGAATTCCATTCTTTCTTGAAAACCTGTACCCCATAGTACCAAGAACAAATGGTGTGTGGATATGGTTTATTTCCGGTTTGAATCTTTTAAGGTCCCGGTATAACTCATAAACTGGAATAGCCATCCTGTATTCCTTGTACAGTGGGAATTTTACGGAGGGGAGACCAAAAACATTACTCTTTTCATCCTTGAATATGGTATAAACTCTTACCTCGTGCCCTCTTTTTTCCAGTTCCTCCTTATAATCAACAAGATGTTTTGAAACACCGTCTGGTATTGGGTAATAGGTATCGCTGAATAGGGCTATTTTCATTCACTTTGACCATGATGCCTCCTATTATATAGATATATCCCAGTGATCAATTTGGCCTGCTCCAGAGGCTTGCGAATTGAAGGTTCCCTGAAACACTGTATGAAACATGCATTACATTTGTTATCGTATATTTCCCATTTCCTGTTGTTATTCAGTTTCTTGTCAGTTTTGTAAAAACAGGGGTAAACATTTCCTCTGTAATCGGCGTAAAAGACCTCCTGTCCGGCCCTGCAGCTGGATGTTTCCCTGTTTTCCAGCCACTCAAATGTCTGCTTGTAATAAGTCCTTGTATTCCCGAATTTATGTTCTTTATAATTATCAAAAGCATATTTGAATGCATCGTATATGTGTTCCCGCTGAACGGGGACTTTCTCATAGTAATAAGCAGTATTGTCTGGGAAGCACATTGAAACCGGGATGCCGACTTTTTCGTTCACGTATTCTGCATAATCCCCAACTTTGTCGTAATTAAAATCAGTCACGAGCATGTTGGAAGTGAGCACCTTCACCCTCGGCTTCAGGAACTTCATCGATTCGACTACAATGTCGAAAATTTTCCGTCCTCTGTATTCATTGTGCAGCTCCGGAATGTGACTGTCAAGGCTTATGGTAGCAGCGTCAAGATAGGGATAAATCTTCTCCAGCATGTACTTATTCGTGCCATTCGATGCTATGTGGGTTATGAATCCTTTTTCCTTCAGCGTTTTGAGCATTCTTGGCAGTTCCGGATGAAGTGTTGGTTCTCCGCCAGTGAGTGATGTTATTTTCACGTTGTTGTATTTCATCTCATCGATGAAGTCATCAATCCTGTCTTTTGGAAACAGTTCATTCCCCTCAAATGCGTTGCATCCTTTGCAGAGGAGATTACATTTGAAATCAATGTTCCAGATAACAGTTCTCATTGATTCACTGAGATGGAATTTCTATAAATATATAATTGAGCATCGAGAGCAACGTATTGATTGTGAGAGATAGGAAAATAAATTGTTCCACTACCTGAACATTAAAGCCCGTCTTTGAAAATCTGTTCCGTGAAATAACTGATAACGATATCAGCACCAGCCCTGAATATAGCAGTTGTAGATTCTTCCACCGTCGCTTTAAGATCCACGATGCCTGAATCTGCAGCATTCTTGATTAAAGAGTATTCTGCACTCACGCTGTATGCTGCAAGAGGATGGTCAAATCTCTGCCTCGCAGCCTTTATCACGTCAAGATAGAATAGGGCAGGTTTTACCATTATTATATCCGCCCCTTCTTCAATGTCTTCTTCAATTTCCCTCATGGCTTCTCTTGTATTCGTGAATGGCATCTGATATGTTCTCCTGTCCCCAAAGGACGGCGTCGAAAAAACCGCCTCCCTGAAGGGCGCATACATTGAGCTTGAAAATTTTGCGCTGTATGCCATGATCAGGGTGTCAGCAAAACCATCCAGGTCCAGATCCTTTCTTATCCTCGAAACCTGCCCATCCATCATCCCTGAAGGAGCAACTCCGTCTACTCCTGCCCGTGCATATGTTCTTGCAATCTTCCCGTATATCTCCAGTGTTGAGTCGTTGTCGATAGTTTGACCTCTGAGGAGTCCGCAGTGCCCGTGGTTGGTATATTCACATAAACACAGGTCTGCAAAAACAGTCAGCTTCGTTTCTTCTTTTATCCTCTTAATTGTTCTTTGCACTATCCCATTCTCTTCCCACGCCCCCGATCCTGTGGAATCCTTGTGCTTGGGAACCCCGAAAAGAAGTATAGAACGGATTCCGAGGCCTTCATATTCCTTGGCCTTTTCCACTATTCCATCCTCGTGGAATCTGAAAATACCCCTCATCGTGCTGATCTCCTCTTGACGTTTGAGATTTTCGTCTACGAACATTGGCATTACTAGCTTATTCCTGTCGATACTAGTTTCCTCCAACAGTTTCCTTAATTCAGGTGATTTCCTTAATCTTCTTAGCCTTAAATCTGGAAAAGTTTTCATTCATTAACAACTCCATTTTAGAGATAACGTTTGACGTCATAATATCGTCTGAAGTTTTAATTGCATTGATTACAATTCCGAGAAGCCTGTTTCTGGTTGCAATAAGTCCTTTCTCAAGTATGACTTTCTCCTCTTGCGAGAGTTCCATCCTGCGTTCGATCTCTCTTACCTCATCTTGAATGACCAGATCCGAGTATTCGTGGATTTTTCTCAGGATTTCGCTCTTTTCATCGTTCTTGACCTTAGAGGAAAATTTGTTGAATTCTCTTTCAACGGTCCGAAGTGCCTGGTTAGCAAGACTTTGCCTTTCCTCCTTCTTCTCTTCTATCTTCCTGGAAAGGAATTCCATGTCGATCACTTTCAGCTTGTTCTTGATGGATGGATCAATGTTTGGGGGAGTCCCTAAATCAATTATGGACGAAACTCTTGAATCTTTCGGGAATGATGAGTCCAGGACTAATTTGTGCGCTTTGACTGCAGTGATCACGACGTCATATCCCTTCCATCTGCGCTGATCAAACGATTCAGTTCTTCCGCCAAAAGAATCTGCCAGTTCCATTGCCCTTGCTTCCGTTCTGTTGGCAATGGCAAACTCAATGTTTCTGTCGTGCAGCATCTTTGCGATCTGCCTGCCAACTCTGCCTGCCCCTACTACAAGTATTCTGTCTTCCTTTGAAAGATTTGCGAGTTCAAGGGCCTCACTGACCACGCTTCTTTTGATTCCATTGAATGCGTTTTCTCTCCTGACCTTCTTTCCTGTTTCAATTGCCTTCTGAAAGACAAGGTTCATGTTAGTGCCGCTCAGCAGATTTTTCTTTGATTGTTCCCAGGCCTCCTTCACCTGCCCAAGTATTTCGTTTTCTCCCAGGACCATTGAGTCAAGTCCTGCAGAGACCATGAATATGTGCTTAATTGCGTCCCATCCATGTATGACCGAGTATTTAGCCACCTTTTCCTTAATGTAGTCTTCCAGATACTGAACTGTTTCCCTGTCACCTGGGTAAAAATAAATTTCCAGCCTGTTGCAAGTCCAGAGCACCACAGCCTCCTGTATTCTCTCGTTCTTTTTTATGTAACTGTAAATTTCATCAATTTGAAAATCACTCAGTTGACTGAAATACATTGAGCCAAGATCAGAATACGTTACTCTGAGCAGGAAAATTCCGCCTTTATCCAACCGGGAACACCTTCACTCGGTATTTACTCTTGACTTAAATCCTTTTCCGATTTAATCTTGCTTAATATATTTCTGATATTTGGAGTGCCGAATGTAGCCTTAGGTTCTACCCCGTATCTTTCCATTGTTTTTCTGGTTGGTTCCCCTATTGCGTACAGATCCTTTCCCTTGATCAAGCTACTGTCCTTTTCCATGATGATCTCAAATGACCTTGATGACCCAACAAGAATTGACCTGGATTCCTTGATGGGAGAATAGTCGACATCCCTGTTCTCAAGCAGTTCATAAGCTGTTGTCATCAATACTTCAACCCCGCACTCCCTTAACTTTGAGACCAGTTTTGGGGAGACATGATCACTTGCGATTATTTGTACCTCCTTTTCATTTTCACACAGTAATTCGGCAAGTCCCTCGGAATTCTCACGTTTGGGAATTATGCACGTCCGTCCATATATTTCATTCAGGTACCGTGAAGTTACTTGCCCTATGCAGTAAATTTTGTCACTCTTGATTTCGACATGACTCATCTTCAGAGCTATGACACCCCTTTTTGATGTGAAAACTATATTTCGTCTTACTTTCCCCATTGAAGTGAGATCCGTGTACTTTATTGCAAGAACGCTCACGAAAGAGACACCATCCATCCTGAATCCTGGGTCCGCACCTATGTACACTATCTCATTCATCAAGTACATCTCTTAATTTTGCTAATCCAGACTTATCCGGGTAACCATGGAATACGTAATCGTACCTTCTGTCTTCGCTTGCGTACGAGAATTTGACTGTTCTGCTTTCGTAATTTGCATTGATGCTTACCGCAAGGTCGCAACCGAGATTGAGGTCACCCATCAGCTTCCTTTCTGTTTCAGCTTCCCAGAGTGATTTGGGATCGGCCAGTTCCTTGAGCATTTTTTCGACTTCGGAGCCTTTTCTTGAGACGACCGCAATGAAGCCCTGGTTTGGGGCAGGCGGGAGCAGATCCTCGTCGATTACCTCTCCCTGCACTGCTATTCCAAGCCTGTCTAACGCGACTTTTGCCATTACGAGGGAATCTGCTTCACCCCTTTCCCATTTCCTGAGCCTCGTTTCGATATTCCCTCTTACGTTAACAAATGTAATGCTCCTGTTCATAAGCGACAGGAATCTCTTCCTCCTAACAGATGAGCCTCCGACGGTTCCGCTGAAATCACTGAGAGGTACTTTTGAGACAAAGTAGTCGTTTATACTGCCTCTTTCAGAATAGTAAGGTATAGATAGGGCTTGATCGATTTCGTTGGGGATGTCCTTCGCAGAATGGACAGCCAGGTCCGCCTCCCCATCTGTAATCACCTGATTCAGTACCTTCACAAATAGGCCCGGTTCCTTCGTTTCATAAATCGGGGTTTTCAGGTCCTTATCCCCCGAACTCCTAACGATTATTTTTTCGTAATTTATCCCGGCTGCAGCGAATACATTTCCAACGATATCAACTTGTTTGAGAGCAAGGTTGGAGCCTCTGGTGACGATCCTTATTTTCCTTTCCATATCCTTTCTACTTCCTCGGCCATTTTAGAAAATGAATCCCTTACCTGCTTCTCGGTATGGGCAAAGCTGATGAACAGAGATTCGTCGTACGCTGCCGGCAGGTATATACCTGCGTCAAGCATTGATCTAAAGAATTTCAGGTACAGATCATGCTTGGACGAATTGACGTCTCCAAGGTCATTCACCTCTTTCTCTGTAAAGAAGAATGAGAGCATGCCGGTAGCGCTGTTGACGGTCACGCCAGCTTTATTCAGTTCTCTGGCAGAGACTTCAGTCATATGCTTCAGCCGTGAATAATCCTTCTTCTTCAATAAATTGAGCGTTTCCAGGCCAGCAGCCACAGAAAGAGGGTTTGCCGAATAGGTCCCTGCCTGCTGGAATGCTCCCTCTGGCTTGACTTCATTCATTATGTTCTCAGATCCGCCATAAATCGCCAAAGGCAATCCTCCACCGACAATCTTTCCAAATGTCACCAGGTCAGGTTTCAATTTATGCGTCTTATAATATGGTGAAAAAGAAGTTCTGTAGCCTGTTATGACCTCGTCCATGATGAAAAGTGTTCCAGCCTTGTGCGCCAGATCCTGGACCTCCTCAAGATAACCTTCTTTGGGCATAATTACGCCTGCATTGCCCATTATCGGCTCCATTATTATTGCAGCATATTCTTTCTTTTCCAGACTCTCTTTTGCCCTTTCAGCTGAATTGAAATCTATTTCATCTACTGATTCCGAGGGATAGTTGTAAACATGAGTTCCATGATAGCCCCCCTTTATCTTGAGTATCTTCTTCCTTTTAGTGTGAAATATTGAGAGCCTCAGTGCGTGGAGAGTCGCTTCAGTTCCTGTATTTACAATTCTTATCCTGTCAAGTCCTGAACTTCTTTTGATTAACTCTCCGAACTTGACTTCCTCTTCTATAGGGGCCCCGAACATTGTGCCGTTTTCTGCCCTTTCCTCAATTCTCTTCACCACCTCCGGATGGGAATGGCCTAGTATCATTGGCCCAAATGCCAGGAGGTAATCGGTATACTTCCTCCCCTCAACGTCATAGACAAATGGTCCTTTCCCGCTTGCCAGATAGACGGGGTTTGGTGGGTAGAATCTTACCGGGCTGTTGACTCCCTTCGGGAAAATCCTTGTAGCTTTTGCGTAAAGACTCCTGCTGGTCTTCAGAAAAACACCCCCGCAAGTATGTTGGCGATCAGCACTATCACGATCATCAGGCCAACTGTAATGAAAGATAGATAATGAGCTAATTTCCTCATCCTCTTTAATTCATCGAATTTACCATCCTCTGCAAGTTTTGGGAACTTCTTCCCGTGCCACAGATTGTTTCCATAAAGTATCAGGTACATGAGTGCAACCGCCACGATTTTTACCGTAAGAACGTATCCCCATGTCGTGTGTATTGAAGCCGAGAAGTTCGTTATATAATCCGGCCTGACATAATAAATAAGAGAGATTCCAGTTATTATCAGCAATACCGTCGTAATGTTCGTGTAAAGGGCGTATTTCTTTCCCATTGCAGTCATGAATCTAGTTCTTAATTTTTCGTCAGTCAAGGTAATGCTGCTTGCGGGCCAAACTATTACCCAGACAAATATGGATGAGCCTACCAGAAAGACGGCAGATATGACGTGAATGAAAATTAGCGTAATCAAGATTAGATCCATTTTAATCGTGATTAATTACCTAGTACTATTCAAGCTTTTCAGGGCCTGGGGAACGTAAATACACATAGGATCCTCCTGGAAGAGATCACCGTAGTAACTGAAAGCCCTGGACCTTGAACCACCACAGATATCGCCGTACTCACAGATTCCGCATCTCCCTTTGAAATTCTTTGGATCTCTCATTTTGATTAGTATCTCATTGTTCCTGTATATATCGACTATGCTCTTTTCCTTGACATTTCCGAGATTGTATGGGAGGAAACCTGATGGATTTACATCACCGTTGTGGGAAACAAAGATTATCCCTTTCCCATCTCTGGTATTTGATGTATGTCCTTGGCTCCTTTCGCCTGGCTTCCCCAACAGTTCGATGGTCTTGGAAACAAGGTTCTTATAAGTTTCACCTCCATCATAATCCTGCCTTGCTCTCTCCAGCATTATTCTTCTGAAAAAAGGAGCTTCTACCGTACGCACGACCACTCCGTACCTTGAGGCAAATGAGAGGTAATTGTTGACGTCTTCGTAGCCCTGGGGGTCGAGATCCTCCCTGTCTATTCCCCTGCCAGTCTTGATCAAAAAGAAAACTTCCCAGGTTTTCACCTTATTATCAACAAGTATCTTGAGTATTTCTGGTAATTCCATCACATTTCTTCTGAAGACAGCGGTGTTTATCTGTAAAGTGAAACCTTCCGAAATTATTTCCCTCATCAGTCTAACCGTCCTGTCGAATGTCCCTTCTATCCCTCTCAGCCAGTCATGGGTAAACGGACTGGAACCATCAAGACTCAAAGAAAGTGACTTAACCCCATACTTTTTCATCAGTGCGTAGGCTTCCTCACCGAGCAGCGGAGTTGCGCTTGGGGACATGGAAACTGGTAATCCCAGTTCCTTTGCCCGTTTTAATATTTGCTCAAGCCCCTTCTTCTTCATTATGTCTCCCCCCGTAAGTATGAGGACGGGGTAGGGAGGACCAAAACTCTTGATTTGATCAAGAAGATTGAATGACTGCTCCAAGTTCATTTCATCTGGAAGCCCCTCAGTCAGCGCGGACGCCCTGCAGTGCTTACAGGCCAGATCACATGCCTTTGTGGTCTCCCAGAAAATCAGTATAGGTTTAGAGTTATAATCGAAGGGCCTCGAACTCATTAAGGGCATATCGAGGATGCATATTTAAGAAAAATGTTCTGATGCAGTCAAATTGTGTCATACTGCAACTGCAGGTAGTTTTAGCTTTTTTTCATGGTACCCAGTAGTCGCGATCAAGATGATTGACTTCATTTGCCTCCCCTCGCTGGACATTTTAATGTCGAGGAAAATGTTCTCTTTTATTAAGTTCCGGAGGGGAGTGCAAAAATCGCTGGTGAATGCTCGGTTGGAACCAGAAATTCCATCGGTCGAATCTATTTTGAGTATTTCGTAATTTTCGCAGTTACATCACCAGTTAGATGGAAAAATAGTGGACATCGCTGTTTGAAGTAACAATGGACTACCTGGCATTCTCGTCAATGGTATGTGCCATTACCATTTATTTGGGAATGTTAGATTATTTGGCCTGTAAGTTTGGAGTACATTTTTTCCATGCGTTCATTTCCCTGTAGCCCAGTAAATTTTGGATAAATGTAGGTTTGATTGATTGTTTCAAGATTGCGAAGGAATCAATTATGTTTTATGTCCCATCTTCGAGCGACTTATTGAAAAGATAAATAGTATTTCTGGCTTAAAGAATAATGAGTGAAAGCAAGATTATATTCAGGATCGCTAAGAGGGAAATCAATGAGAACGCAGTCTGGTTCATGAGACAGGCAGGAAGATACCTGCCTGAATACTCTGTTTTGAAGAACAAATACTCTTTCCTGGGGATGATGAAAGATTCGGAAGTCATAGAAGGAGTGTCGACACTGCCATTGAAATATTTTCCAACTGACGGCATTGTAGTATTCACTGACATTCTTCTGCCATTGACAAAGATCGGACTGAAGGTAAGTTACGAGAATGGAATTGAAATTTCAGAGGAGAAGGAGGAATTCGATTACTACCCTCCGTTAAGAAAGGCGATCAACAGGATTTCGCAGGGTCACAGTAACAAGACAATAATAGGTATCACGGGAGGACCCTTTACAGTCCTGTCATATGCCCTGGATAAAGGGGAGAAAGGGTACCCCAAGACCAAGCTGTCTCTGCTGGATGGAAAACCCACTGATAGATTAATAGAGGAGTTGGTTTCATTTGCAAAATTGCAAGTTGACGCTGGATGTGATATCATACAGGTCTTTGAGTCCTGGGTTGGTAATGTTTCTCTGAATTTCTATCGGAAATTTCTTGGAGAATTGGAAGAGGAGTTCATCAGGCGGGTGAAGGAGCTCGGAAAACCCGTGATATTCTTTTCCGAGGGATCTACGCATTTGTTTGGTGAATTCAGTAAAACTGAGATAGATGTTTTTTCGATAGACTGGAGAACTGGTTTTCAGGCATTCAAAGAGAAGTGCCAGAATTGCGTCGTTCAGGGCAACCTTGATCCATATCTTCTGTCTGCTGACGATGCATTCCTGAGAGGAGAGATAAGGAGAATAATGAGTGAAGGGAGGAAAATGGAAGGGCATATTTTCAATCTGGGGCATGGTGTACCTCCCTGGGCTGATCCTGGCAAATTGAATTTCATAGTCGATGAGGTGAAGAAATTTGAATGAAAAAGCCCTGGTGTTGATGTACTATGGCTTCCCTGAAACAACAGCTGAAATGACTGATTACCTTAAGGACATACTCAGGGGCAGACAACCTCCACAGTCACTTGTGGACGAGAATATCAGGAAACTGAATTTGATTGGGGGAAAGACTCCATCCACGGCAATTGTGAAAAAGATAGGAGAGAAACTGAGAGACAGGATGACATCTGAAGGCTTCAACGTGTATCTGCTGACTAAACATTACAAGCCTTCCCTAAAAGATGCACGTGGAATGATAAAGGAAGAAGATGTGTACGAGGCCCCTCTTTTCCCAATTTATTCAAAGCAGATATTTGACGAATATTTCCTGACGCTTGAGAACGCTCTTGGAAAAAGGCATTTTCACAGAATTACTAACATAGGCTTCTCCACCGGGTTGATTGAATATTACAAGCAACGAATAGGAGAACAAAAGAAGTTGTTGGTCTTTTCAGCACACAGCATCCCAATTCGGGGATACGACCCTTATCCGTCCCTGATTAGCAGTGCATCTAGAATGATTGCTGGAGATAGGGAATACATAAACATCTATCACAGCCAGGGGCCGTTTGCAAAAAGCTGGCTCGGGCCATATCCGGATTACTGCATTTCCTATGCGAGACGGAGAGGATTCAATGAGGTGATTCTTTCCCCAATAGGATTCCTCTATGAGCACATTGAGATTCTATATGACCTTGACTGGGATTTGAAGCACAAAATGGAATCAAATGGACTGAAGTACTCCAGGATACCGTCCCCGAACGATGATGATGCCGTGATTGACGCTATAGCTGATAGCATTGGAGGAGAATCATTTCCAGCATCTTGACGCTGGTTGCAATAAGATTACTGGGAAGGTCATTTTGGGAAGTTCAAAAAGAATAATATCATGATATCTTATTGGTTGATATGGAGAGCCAAGACATCAAACCTTTTGTCCTGAGCGGTTATGAATATAAAGTCGAGAGGGAAAAATCATTTGAAGTAAAGAGAACAGTTATCGACATAAAGATCAATTTTGAAGAGAAGGCGATTGAGGGGAAAGTTGAACTTGATGTGGTTATGAACAGCCTCCCTAGAACTTCGGTAGAAATTGATGCTGTTGACATGAATATTTATAACGTGTCCGTGAAAGGTGTTCCGGTGAAATTCGAGACTTTTCCAGAGAAGGTCATCATATACAACGAATTCAAGCCATTTGGGAAGTACATTTTTACCATCACCTACAAGGCATACCCACGAAGGGGAGGATTCTTTGTGGATACTGCTGAAGGAAGACAGTTCTGGACACAAGGTGAGGATATGGATAACCACGGGTGGTTCCCCTGCTTTGATTACCCCAACACCAGAAGTTCGTACGAGATCAGGGTCACCGTCCCCAAAGGATATATGGTCATAAGCAACGGACTACTTGTGCAGGAAGTGGAGGGGGAGGTTAAGACCTTCATATACAAAGAGGATTTCAGGTTCCCCACTTACCTTGTAAGCGTCATTGCGGGGAAGTTCAAGGAAATGAAACAGGAATGGCAGGGCGTGCCCATAATTTCCTACTTTCCGGCAAATTTAGAAAAGGAAGCACAGCTTGCATTCCAGAATACGCCTGATATGATGGAGTTTCTCTCCAGCAAGACGGGCGTGAAATATCCCTACGAGAAGTATAGCCAGACGTGCGTTGCCGAATTTGTGTTCGGCGGAATGGAAAATTTAAGCGCGACTACCCTCACCGAAAGGACACTCCACGACAAGACAGCACATTTAGATTACCAGTCAGAAAGTCTTGTTTGCCATGAGCTGGCACATCAGTGGTTTGGAGACTACGTTACATGCAAAGATTGGTCCCAGGCCTGGTTGAATGAGGGATTCGCCACATATATGGCACTCATCTATAGAGAAAGATACAGGGGAACTGATGAATTCCTGGTGGAGGTACAGAAACACAAGGAGATCTACTTGCGTGAATTCTCAGAAGACTATGGTAGGCCAATCGTCGAACACAGGTATAAGGATCCTGCGGAACTATTCGACAGGCACCTCTACCAGAAAGCTTCCCTCGTGTTGAGATACCTAAATTACTACCTGGGGGATGAAATCTTCTGGAAGGGAGTAAAATATTATCTTGAAACCAACAAAGAAAGCGGAGTTTCAAGCGAGGACTTCAGGAAAGCACTCTCGCATGCGTCAGGGTTCTCACTTGAAGGTGTGTTTCATCAATTCATAAATGAACCTGGCCATCCTGAATTCAAAGTCAAAGAGGTTACGTCCAAAGGCAGGACCAAGCTGAGGATAACACAGGCAGGGAAGATTTATGATCTGAGGGTACCCATAAGAATCTATTTTGAAGACAGAGTCGAGGAAAGCGAAGTGGAAATAAAATCGGAAGTGAACGAGTTCGAATTTGAGAGGAGGGGACTGAAGGGAATATCAGTTGATCCGGAAAGCAAGGTTCTCAAGGTCATGGATTTCGATCGCCCGAAGGAAGAGGTTCGATATGTCCTGGGAAATGGTAGAAGCGTCCTTGAAAGGGCAGAAGCTGCAATAGAGTTATCAAAGTTCGGCGCCTCAGAAATAGAGTTCCTTGAAGGTTCATTTTTCGAGGAAAAATTCTGGTACGTGAAAGGAAAAATTGCGGATGCTGTTGCTAGGATAGGAGGAGACGCAGCAATTAATTCACTCCTGAAATTCCTGGATACCGACGACTACGATTCCAGGAGGGAAGTTGTCAAAGCCTCGGGTAAATTGAGGAGCAGAATAATTTTTGATAAGTTGGTTGGAATGTTCCAGAAAGAGACGGGCTATTTCATCAGGGCTGAGATTATCACGGCAGCTCAGAAGAATGGGAATGAGCTGTCCGTTGACCTTCTCAATAAAGGGCTGAACACAGACTCCTATGATGATGTTGTCAGGATTGCCGCGCTGAATGCCATGGCCGAAATCGGTGATGTTTCTCTCCTCCCCGTCATAAAGAAATATTACGGGAAGGAATACAACTGGATGATTAGGGCAACTGCCATCAGAGCTATCGGGAAATTGTACTGGAAAGATAGATCGTTAGGAAAGTTTCTGCTGGATGCGATGGAGGATGGCTTCTTTGCAGTCAGGTTAAGCGTGGCTGACAGCTTAAAGGAAATTGGTGATGCAAATTTAATCAATAGCCTGGGTAAATATTTATCAAAGGAACCAGACGGGAGAACAAGGAGAGCAATAAGAGAAGCAATGGAATTCAGAGGGTTCCCCCCAAATGAAAAGATCAAAGGATTACAGGAGCAGATTGAAAAGATCAAGGAAAGAATCACTGAACTGGAGGGCAAAATCAAATCCAAAAAATAATTATATTCTATTCGCAGAATGAATATAGAAAAAGTATATATAGGTGTCTGACAATTATCATACAGATGTCATATGCCAAAGAAAACTGTTGTAAATTGGATGAGAAATCACACCCTGGAAGACGTGGAATTGCTTTCTGAACAGGAAACGGAAGTCGGAAGGATTGCGAAGGATATACTGCAAGAGATAGAGACGATCTCCCAGGAAGTTTAATCCTTTTTATCATTTTATTTTGAAGTTTTCTATTGAATATTCGAGTTGCTGCCTGCGAATGCACTATTCTGATCTAATACTGTTGAAATTGATTTTCTTATATGGGATTCCATTTTACCTTCAGATCGACATTCCTCGTCTGCCAGTACAGATAAACATTAATATTTCTCATACTTATGGAAATTTAGGGGTCGTAGCTTAGATTGGTCAGAGCACCCGGCTGATAACCGGGAGGTCGTCGGTCCAAATCCGATCGACCCCATAGCCTGTTTTTCATTTACATGCCGAAATCTGGATTGGTTAACTTCCAGCACAATAATATTTCTTCATCCAACATTTCCCAATGAAGTGCTCAAAGGTATTTTAGAATGGCTCGAAATTTCTTGGTTTATAATAAATTTATAACTAAATCTTTTATAGGTAAAATAACTCACTCTGCCAATGGAATACAAGTACACTGTTCTTACTAACACGATGCTTGGAGCGTTGATGGCAGCGATTAACATGAACATTGTGATGATCACTTTACCTGCCATTTTCAAAGGACTCGGAATTGATCCATTCCAGTCGGGAGAGTTCATCTACCTGCTCTGGATTTTAATGGGGTACAGCATAGTACTTGCGTCAATCCTTGTGACCTTTGGCAGAATTTCTGACATTTTTGGGAGAACTAGAATGTACACTTTGGGGTTCATAATTTTCACGGTTGGGTCGGTGCTTCTGTCGATTATTCCTGGCGGTACCAAGAACACCGGAGCAACCATTTTAATTGGATTCAGGATGATACAAGCAGTGGGCGCTGGTTTCCTGATGGTGAATAGCACCGCATTGCTGACAGATGCATTTCCTGGAAACGAAAGGGGAAAAGCACTGGGTATCAATCAGATTTCATTTGTGGTCGGTTCTTTGTTAGGGCTTATCATAGGTGGACTTCTGTCGAGCTTTGACTGGCATATGGTATTTATTGTAAACGTTCCATTTGCAGTGGCAGGTACTCTGTGGTCAATCGTGAAACTCAAGGAGACTGCCCCGAGACAGAAAGTTGGTATAGACTTTTTGGGTAATCTTTCCCTCGCTCTTTCACTGATCTTGATCAGCTTGGGCTTCACGTATACTTTGATGCCTTATGGCAATCAGCAAATGGGGTGGGGTAGCCCGTGGGTAATAGCTTCATTCATCCTTGGAACTGCTCTGATATTTGCGTTCATAGCGATTGAGAGGAGGGTGAAGAACCCCTTATTCAACCTGTCATTATTCAAAATCAAGCCATTCGCATACGGAAATATCAGTTTGTTCCTTGCAGCTATGGGGAGGGGGGCAATTATGTTCCTTGTGGTCATATGGCTGCAGGGAATTTACCTTCCCCTTCATGGATTCAGTTACTCCCAGACTCCATTCTGGGCGGGGATCTACATGCTGCCTATGCTTTTGGGCATGGTTGTATTTGGCCCGGTTGGGGGGGTACTGACCGACAAATACGGCGCACGATTGTACGCAACTTTAGGAATGGTCATATCCGCAGTTGGACTGGTGCTGCTGACGATGGTTCCATATAACTTCAACGTATGGTTCTTTGAAATTATACTCGTGGTGATTGGCATTGGAGGCGGCCTGTTCGCATCTCCTAACACAACTGCGATCATGAACGCGGTCGCATCAAAGGATAGGGCATCTGCGAATGGGATGAGAATGACAATCAATAATGTCGCATCCACAATAAGCATGGCGGTATTCTTTTCCATTACGATAACTATATTCTCTCTTAAGGTCCCTGGTGCGATGTACTCTGATGCAATAAAGATTGGAGTACCTACCTCAATCGCGACAATATTGGCAGGGATACCTCCATCTGGCGCTTTGTTCGGTGCATTTCTTGGAGTGAGCCCGATGAGCATCATTCCGCAGAGCCTTTTTGCTTTGATCCCTCTTGGGGCAAGAGCAGCCTTAGAGTCTAATTCATTTTTCCCGAATGTAATTGGTCCTTCATTTATCATCGGCCTGGATTATGCAATTTATATCGCTTTGGCTATGAGCATCCTGGGAGCAATATTTTCAGCACTTATGGGAGAACGTTATGTACACGAAGAACATGGAATCTCAATAGAAGCCAAAGAGACACTGCAAGGGGGCGGAAATGTCGGGGGAAAATGAAATAATTGACCGCTTTTTCAGACTGAAAAAAATGATTTCTCTGATATACAGGAGCATTCCAACACTTGAGTATGATATCAGCCTATCTGATGTAGTGGTTTTCTTAAGGATTGAAAAGGAAGAGGAGATGACCCTCGGTAAACTGTCTGAACTGACTGGTTTTTCTAACACACTCATAACATTCACCATAGATTCACTTGAAAAAAAGGGACTGGTCACGAGGTCAAGGGGGAAGGACAGGAGGATTGTCTTAGTTACCCTAACTGAACGGGGGAAAGATATTTCTGCATTGCTCAGAAGAGAGATCGTTCAGAAATTCAACGCACTTTTTTCAAAGCTATCTCAGGAAGAAATGGAAAACATGATATCTAGCCTTGATGAGATGCTTCGCATTTTGCCAAAGGTCGTAAAGCCTGAACTAGTGCAGTAACATCCCTCAATTGCGGATTCTTTTGACTCAATTCTTGCTTCCACTCTTTGGGAATTAATTTTCAGTTGCATTTAATATTATGTTTAGATTAACGCAGCGTGGGTCACCTTATAATCGCAGAGAAAATGAGTGCTGCCATCAGAATAGCTTCGTCGCTGAGCGATGGAAAAGTTACAAGAGTCAAATATGGGACGACTTCCTTGCTGAAGTTCAAAAGAGAGAACATTGATTACAGTGTCCTTTCTTTAAGGGGGCATATAATTGAGATTGATTTCCCGAATTCATACAGCAACTGGAGGATAGATAAACTGAAAGAGATGGCGGACGTCAAACCGGTAGAACAGGTCAAGTTCAAAGGATTGGATTCTGCCCTGGCAAAAATGAATCAAGAAAGCGAACTTGTCATTATTGCGACTGATTTTGATAGAGAGGGAGAGGCCATAGGCGTTGAAACTCTCAGACTCATGGGAAGGGATAATGATGTTAAAAGAGCAAGATTCAGTGCCCTGACTAGATCTGAGCTTCTAGAGTCATTCAATCATCTGGTGGAAGTTGATTACAACCTTGCCGAATCTGCAGAAGCAAGACAGATAATAGATCTAATCTGGGGGGCAACATTAACTAGATTTTTCAGTATAGAAACAAAAAGACTTGGAAGGGACTTCGTTTCTGTTGGTAGAGTCCAGAGTCCTACACTCTCACTTCTGGCAACAAGGGAGCTTGAAATCAGGAATTTCTTGCCTGAGAACTATTACGAACTTGGCATCTTCATAAAAAACGCAAAGTTCTTATTCTCAGGGAACCCAATTAAAGAGAAGAATGAGGCAGATTCCTTGCTTATCAGACTCAAAACAGTCAAAAAGGCCCTCATCAAAGAGATAACTGAGAACGAAAGGAAAATATACAGACCCACCCCATTCTCAACCACGGAGTTTCTCAAGGAAGCAAATAAAATGGGCATTTCAGTGGAGCGGGCAATGGCTATTGCTGAGGCACTATATCAACATGGCAAAATATCATACCCCAGAACTGATAACACGGTCTACCCTAGAACCATCAACCTGAAGGCTGTTCTTACACAACTAGAGGACTCGTATCTCAGGAAGGAAATTGAAGCGCTGAAGTCTGAAAGCAGACTTATTCCATCAAGAGGACGTGTTGAAACTACTGATCATCCACCAATTTATCCAACCTCTCCGATGAAGAAGAATGAACTGAAGGGAGATTATTTCAAAATCTACGATTTGATTGCCAGAAGATTTTTGGCGACACTGGCTGAAAATGCAGAGGTAGTGGATAAAGAATACACAGCATTGGCAGATGACCTTCTATTCTCTTATACTGCATCAAAAGTCAAAATCACGGGTTGGATGTCTTATTACCCATTCGTATACTACCAAGAGAGGGAGGATCCCTCCCTAGGAAAAGGTGAAGAGTATGAACTTTCAAACCCGTTCCTAGATGAGAAGACCACACTTCCCCCTCCACGATATTCTCAAGGGTCACTCATAGAGAAGATGGAAAAGGAGAAGCTTGGGACTAAAAGTACCCGCCACGACATAATCCAGAAGCTATACGATAGAGGATTCATTGAGGGGAACCCAATAAGGGTGAAGGCTCTGGGAATGGCAATGGCAGAAACGCTCCTCCTAAATTCGGTCTCAATCGCCAAACCCGAGATGACAGCAAAACTGGAGGAGGAAATGGATGCAATCGCCAATGGAACCAAGAGCAAGGAAGAAGTCGTAGAGGACAGCAGGGTAATGTTAAAGGGCCTGCTGGATGACCTGATAGGAAAATCGGGAAGCATCAGGGAAAAATTCAATCAAACTTTCAATGAAGAAAGGGTGATCGGCAAGTGCCCTAAATGCGGCTCAAATCTTGTGGTTGAAACAGGAAGGAATTACAGATACATCAAATGCGAAGGCCCAGCCAAAGATTTCTTTTACTTCCTGCCAAAAAGCGGAAAGATTGAGCTCACTGACGGGAAGTGCCCCGAATGTGGATTGTTCCTGATAAAGGTCATCAGGAAAGGACAGAAGCCGGAATTGAGATGCGTGGATCCAAAGTGCAAGTACAATTCCGCAAAAGAGGTATTTGGGAAATGCCCGAGCGACGGAGGTACTCTAGTTCTCAGAAGAAGTGGAAAAGGAATGAAATTTATCGGCTGTTCCAATTATCCAACCTGCAAAGTCACGCTCTCCCTTCCACAAAAAGCGGAAGTATTCCCAACGGGGAAGACGTGTGACGTCGACGGTTTCCCAATAGCTAAATTTAAGTTTGGAAGCAGGGAGGTGGAACTATGCCTGAATCCGAAATGCCCCAGCAGGCGTGGTACAGGAGATTAATATTCATTTTTATCTTCATTGCAACGAATATACTGGCATTTATCACGCTCCCCCTACTGGTTACACCACAGACCCAGGTGATAAGGAACTCAACCGGGAATTCCCTTTTGCTACCGATTTACTACATTGTTTCAATCGTAGCTTTCACTGCTTTTTTCATATACTTATCCAGGAAAAGGAAGATTGGCATACTGAAAGGCCTGGTCGCGATCCTGCTCGGATACTCAGTATTCGTCCTGTTGCTACTTGATCTGTCGTTTCTCTACTTTCTGGTTGATCTGATCATTTCAGCAGTAGCTGCATTTCTCCTGATATATTACTCATTCAGGCGAGCCAGATCGGCCATCTACCTCCTTGGAATAATAATGGGAGCGGGAGTCTCCGCTGTCCTTGCCTCAATTATCAGTATTGAAATCACTATAGTGATCATAGCCGTGTTCTCAATATATGATTCCTTATCGGTGAATATCTCCAAGAGCATGATAGAAGTTGCAGAGACAGCTCTGGATTCCGGACTCCCATTGCTTTTCACTGCTGGAGACAAAGAGAATCCTATAGCCATGGGATTTGGAGATACTGTTCTCCCTACATTTGCCCTGATCTCAATATATCTCACGTTCAATTTAGAAGCATTCTTGATATCATTGATTGTGACCTTGGTGTCGTTTGGGCCAATGATGTATTTTGCATCAAAGAGACCCCAGCCAGGTCTTCCATATTTGATTAATGCGGTATTCATAGGACTGGTGATTTATTTATTGATTGGACACATCTGAATCACGTCTCCTCTGGACCTTACTGTAATTCACTGTCTGAAAGAATGAGATTATTTTAAATTAAATGGGTGACCTACTTAACCACAAACAATGCCACCAATACCACTGCAAGAATTATGGATGGCAATATGGGCAGGATCAACTTCGCAATCTTGCAGGAATTGGGTCTGTATCCTAATTCTCGCCCTCTTTTGGGACAGGGGAAGATGGGTCGTGAGAGTCGAACTAGATTACTTTGACCATATATCCAAAATGAACAGACAGGAGTGAGGTGGGAAATTTTCATCATAAACTGGCATTAAGGACCGATAGCACAATGTCCTTAAGAAATGGAGTGGCCATCTATCTGTCCGCTTCCTTCTCTCTGACAGAATCGAGAATCTCTGCTATTTTGTTCAATACTTCTTCCCCTTCTAATCCTTTGGATAACGCTTCCATTAACGATTTCTTCATGTTCTCCGTCCAGTTAGGATCAAGTCCTTTGACCTTTTCCTTACCTTTCTCACTGACAAATAACCTCTTCCTTCTATCCATAAAGATGTATCCCCCTCTTATCAAAACTTCATATCCTTTGTTAATAGTGTGATAATTGATTCCTAGAAGTTTAGCTAACTGTCTTGATGATGGCAGGGTGTCTCCTGCCTTCAGTTTGCCCGTCGCGATTCCGCTTACCACACAGTCGGCTATTTGCCTGTAGATTGGAGTTGAAGAAGAAAGATTTATGGTTATTCGGAAAGGCTGATTCATTAATCCCTTCCAGTCCCCTTTGAATTGCTGGAATCCATCGTACTTAGGGGTTTCATTTCTTCCCTTAGAAGAATAAGTGCGAGCAGCATGAACAGCAGTGATAGAGCAAATATGATAAGCTCAAACAGGACTATTCCCATAACAGATGAGTATGGTACCAGCGCATCAATCAGACCCATGGGAAGTGCGATGTAGAGGTATTTCCTTTTCTTGAGCGTTACACTCATCACAACAAGTATCCCCCATGCAACGTGGGCAAACAGGGACGAGAATCTTTCAAGAATTGATAGCATTACCAGCCCGAAAGCCTCTTTTGCGCCATACAATAATGAAGGTTGCTGACTCTTTATTGCATTGTAAACGACTGTTGAAACATTGTGGGGAGCGAAGGCGATTATTAGAAAGTCAGATATCAGACTGATTCCAGAGAGTACTCCGAGAAGTATTCCGTTCTCCCAGAATGATAGAGATACTCCATATGACGTAGCGTTAGAGATGGTGAAGTATTTTTTCCTAACCCCATATCGGGCCAGCAGAAAGGCAATTCCAACTTCTAATATACTTGTTTGAAGTCCATAGTATAATGAGGATTCGGGAGAAATATATCCAAATTCACCTATAATGTAGCCCACAGTAAAAGTTTGAAACACCACTTTGATAGCAATGGCTCCAAAATAAGCTAGAAATGTGATTGCAAGAATACTTATAGGAAGCATCTTCTTATTCCGATAATACAGTACAAGGAATAGATTGACTATTATGGGCACTGCAAAGTCGAGAAAATAAATTGGATTGATGTTACTCGAGGTCATTCTATGCAACTCCTGGGACTAGATAAGTATGTAGAACGCATCAGGTGCCCCTGCCATAGAGGTAACCCAGCAACAGACCATACACCACAACACCAATCAGCGATAAACCTGCTGAAACAATGTAGTAGGTGAATCCATAAGTTCCAATGTTTGCAGCTTCAATCCCGACATTCAGGATTAGCCATATAAAAAATGAGAAGAGAAGCCCTTTCCCAACTGGACTGGAGAAAGGTATCTTATTGTACATGATTCCAAACAATGTTCCGAATATAAGCCCAAGTATTATTCCAACTATAATCTCAGCAACGGGAGTAGTAATGAGGGCAAGGTCATATAAATTTTGAGCTGATATGGAGATCAAGTTTGAATGTTGTGAAAGATATTTGTTTAAAGCGGCGATTATTGAGCTCCTTAGCTCTATCAAAATAATGTATGCAAGGATCGCATTTACCACCCCATAAGCCAATCCTGCTATCGTACCGGACTTCAGTCCTTTCGTAAGGTTTGACATGTTCTATATGATATAGAACACATATATTAAACTATATTCTCCGTTTTGCGGGCTGATGCACAGGAAAGAGACTGGAAAAGAATTTCACCGTCTTGTTCGGCCCTTCCCTGAATTACCATCCCTTTGATTGTGATAGCATAATAAATTCTGGATCAACCGCCATCTTAAGTCAGTGCAATTGAGATGAAATTGTGAGGAAATTTGATGTCGCTATTCTTGATCTGAACTTACATTAATGCTCTCCGAACAAGGATGGGTACTTAAAGAGCACGTGCAATCTAAAGCCGCATAATCTGTGAAGTCTACAGTAATGACACCGTTGTCGGAGTATTTTTACAATCTACCAAGGAACAAGGTACTTGGAGATAAATAGGAGTCAATAAAGTATGATATGTTCAATCCCCAATAATATTCAGGGACGATTCTCTACAAAAGACGAAGAGAATATCATTATCACAGGGAATGAAACCAGACTGCATTTTGCAAATTTTCTGGATTATCCATCGATATTGATGAGGAGACAGACTCCCATCTGACTTTGGAATTTCAAGAAAAATACGGTTCATGAGATATCATAATACAAAAAATATTTATACTCAGTATGACATATTGATGCCGTATAACAGACGATTGTCATACAGTGGTCGAAATGTTCCTTAAAAAAATCGAAATGGAGAATTTCAAGTCGTTTGGAAAGAAGACTGTAGTTGAATTCAGAAAGGGTTACACAAGTATTACCGGACCAAATGCATCTGGCAAGAGCAATATAGGAGATGCACTTCTTTTTGTGCTTGGGACAAAGAGCAACAAGTCCCTCAGAGCTCAAAAATTGACTGACCTGATCCATAGGAACAATTCTGGAAGGCTTTCTCCTTACCTTAAGGCCAGCGTGACTTTTGACAATTCTGATAAATCGATACCCTTGGAATCAAATGAAGTGACTTTCTCAAGGATAGTGAAACTATCTGAAAATAACGATGATTATTCCTCCTATTATTTCATAAATGATGACAGGGCAAGACTTCAGGACTTCGAGTATCTTCTCGAGAAGGCTAAAATTTTTGCGGACGGGTATAACTTTGTGAGACAAGGTGATATCACCAGCATCGTTGAGATGACTCCTGTAGAAAGGAGGGGAATACTGGAAGAAGTTGGTGGAATTGCAGTATATAACCAGGAGATTGAAAAGACTGGTGACGACAGGAATAAAGTACAGGAGAATATGGTGACGGTAATGGCTCTTGTGACAGAAATCAGCACAAGAGTTAATATTCTATCAAAAGAGAAAGACCAAGCTGAAAGTTACCTTAACAAGAAGCATGAGATAGATAAGCTGGAAGGGATCATCAAATACAGGAAGAAATCTGACATTGAAAATGAAATTTCAACGATAAATGATCAGGTCGGAAAGATCAAAGTTGACATTGAGAACACTGAGAATGCGATCAAGAACCTGTCAGTGAGGAACACGGAAATAGAACAAAAATTGAAGGAAATGGAGAAGGACAGCAAGGAATTGGAAGAATTCCAAAGAATAAAGAATGATCTGGACTCGAAAAAGATACAGTACTCAAAGAAATCGATGGAATTGGAAAACATGGAAGACAAGGTCAAGAATAATTCAATTGAGATAGATCAACTGAAAACGAAAAGGAAAAGCATGGAAACAGAGTTTAAGTCCCTTTCAAAAAAACTGTCAGAATTGGAATCTGCAGTGAAAAATGAAAAGAATAAATTAATTGAAGCCGAAAAAACGCTCGAAGATTTGGAAAATTCATCTCGCAGCACACTGGAGAAAAATGTTGAGATAGGGAAGAAAATAGATTCCCTGGTTGCTCAGAAGGAGAATTTGTTACTCTCCATTAAGGAGCATTCAACTATGCTTGCATCCTTGGAGACAAAGGGAAACAACCTGCTTGAAGAAATAGCCAAGACTGAGGAAGAGATAGGTGCCTTGGAATTTTCAATCAAAGATACAGAATGGAGATTGAAAAACATATCCAAAGGGGATAACGGATCTGACCAGTGGAAAAAGAGATACCTAGAGATAAAGAACAGAACCACCTCCATAAGGAAGGAGGAGGAAGACCTTTCTAGAGAGATAGAAAAACTTGAGGGTGAAGCAGGAAAGATGCAGGGGGCAAGACTTTCTGGTATCTGGGAGAGCATTAATTACATCATGTCTGAAGCATCAAAGGGAAATCTCCCTGGCATAAGGGGTACAGTAGATTCATTAATTTCATATTCTCCTGAACACGAAAAGGCTGTCAGAGCTGCGGGCGGAAATAGGTTGATGAGCATAGTTGTCGATACAGATGAAGATGCTCAACAAGCAATTGAAAGTTTGAAGAAAAGACAGAAAGGAAGGATGACATTCCTTCCCCTTAACAAAATAATCCCAATGAGAGCAAAGGGAAAAGCCCTGATGCTATCACAAGACAAAAAAACATTGGGTCTCTTGATCAACAACGTGAAGTACGATCCGGTTTATGATAGCGTTGTGAGTTATGTTTTCTCAGATACCCTGCTTGTCCCAACAATCGCAGTTGCGAGGGAAATAATGGGGGGAGTCAGAATCGTAACGCTGGACGGGGACCTCATAGATCCTAGCAACGCGATGACTGGAGGGACTCTTGGAAAGAGAGAGGTGGAGAAGGACCTCGAATCTATTTCGACAAAACTATCCAATTTGAAGAACAAGAGGAAGGAGCTGAGAAATGAACTGTCAGACCTGGAAGAGGAACTCAAGTCAATAACTGAGAAGATCAACAAGGCAAATCTTGAAGTTGGAAAGGGAGAAGGTGTTTCCGTCCAGCTCTCAGAAAGGAAGAGGGAACTTGAGGACCAATTGAGAAAGAAAAGGGATTACCTGACTGGAAAAAAGAAATTGCTCCAACTGAACAAGGAAGATATTGTAAGGGAAAAGAGCTCTTTGAGTGACGAAAATACTAAAGTCACCAGGCTGTCGACAGATCTAGACAAACTGACGAAGGAAAGAGAGAGTGTTTTGGATAAAGAAACTAAGGGCAAAATTGCAAAGAGCAGGGAACTTGTCACGTCCTTGAAAAACACACTAGAAAACTCAACTAATGAGCTGAACGAGATGAAAGTCAATACGGCTTCTGTCAAATCAGCAATTAATTCAAACATTGATGCCACCACGAAATTGGAAAATGAAAATACAGACATCACCGCACGAAAGAAGAGAATTGACGAGGAACTGGCCCAGATAAAGAATGAAATTTCTGCAATAACATCAATTTTCGAGGCAATGGAATCAAAACTGAAGGAAAAGGGTAAAGAAATTGAAAAGCTGAACAATGAGAAATTCAAGGTCAGAAGTGAAATGGATTCCAAGAGCACAATAAAGAAGACGAAGTTTGATTTTATGCTGTCATTGCAGGGCAAAGCTAGTGATGCAGAGCAGAGATTAAAAGAGATAGTCAAGGAAATTGAGGAGAAAAATGTAGAGTTCGCCGACGACCAGAGAACCATCGAGGAGATCAGGAAAGATATATCAGGTCTTGAAAACGAACTGAAGTTGCTTGAACCTGTCAACCTAAAGAGTATTGACGATTACAAAGAGGAAAGCTCAAGACTTCAGGAACTGACTCAAAAGAAGGAACAACTTGACCTGGAGATGTCGAAGTTAAATGAATTGGAGAAAAAGCTCGAGGATCAGAAGAAAATTGTGTTTCTGGATGTCTTCCAAAAAGTCAATGCAAATTACATCGAGATATACAAGGAACTGACAAATGGAGGAGAGGGATATCTCTATCTGGAGAACCCAACGAATCCTTTTGAAGGGGGACTGTTCGTGAAGGCTTCATCAAAAGGGAAGAAAGTTGATAACCTAGCTTCTCTCAGTGGTGGCGAAAAAAGCCTTGCTGCACTGTCATTCATTATTGCAATACAGGAGTATGACCCATCCCCCATATACTTCATGGATGAAGTCGATATGTTTTTGGATGGAGTGAATGCAGAAAATGTGGGGAGAATGTTCAGAAGGAATTCTGACAGCGCGCAGATTATAGCAGTGACACTAAGGAAAAGCACGATGAAATATGCCCATCAGGCTATAGGTGTAACCTACCAGGATAGAAGCAGCATGGTTGTTACCAAGGAGATGCAAGTGGAGGAGCAGGTGGTTCCATGAGCGTGGAAATTATTACTACACTCCTGAATGATGAAAAGGACAAATCCGTAATTCAAAAAATGGTCGAGAATGAGTTGAATTCCGAACTTGAAAAGAGGAGATCTGACATCATCCTAAAGGTCCTTGAGGTAGTCAGCAAGTACGAATTGGACCCTTGGAACATAGATCTCGAAAAATTCACCGGTATCTTCATGAGTGAGATAAACGAACAATTCAGGGATTTCCCAGTTGCGGGAAAAATAGTCTATTTTGCCTGGATTAATCTTCGGGACAAGAGCGAGGCATTAATTCCAAAAGAGGAAGTGCTAATTGAACCAATCGATGATTCGTTCCAGGATTTTCAAATGGAAGATCAGGGGGATATGGAATCTCCTCCCCTGTCCTACATCCCGGTTGAGAAGAGAAACGTGTCCATCCAGGACATAATAGATGCAATAAAGAATACCCCGCTCAGTGCAGTGAGGAATACTCTGAAGAAGGCAAAGAGAATATTATTCCAAGAAAACTCTCACCCAGAGGATCTTCACGTAATCATTAAGGAGATCTGGAGACGGATGATTGAGCTGGGAGTAGATCATTTCCCACTTGAATCGATTTCAGATGGAACGAACGACGACATGATCGATGCACTAGTGTCTTCTCTGTTCCTGACTTACTATGGAAGAACTGAATTGAATCAGGAAATCCCATATGGGACTATTTGGGTGAAGATCACAGACAAGTCTGAAACGCAATCGCCGATCCCTGAAACGAAACTCGAGGAAGATCTTTTCGCTGTATGACGGTCAATCTGAGAGATGATAATTGTGGTGAAGTCAAAGTACCTATTAACCCATCGAGGATTGTATCACTTAGTCCTGCAATAACTGAAACCTTGTTCAGCCTAGGATGTGGAAACAAGGTGGTCGGAGTTACTCCATACTGTGTGAGGCCACCTGCCGCCACCAAGATAAAGAAAATCGCAAGTTATGGATATGCCAGGACTGACCTCCTCAGGGAGCTTGAACCAGATTTGATTCTTACGGTCACCGGCTATCAGGACAAGGTCGCTAACGAACTCAAAAAGAATTTTGAAGTTTATTCTTTTCGTCTCCCTGCAACGTTATCTGGGGTGATTGATCTTTTCGTCAAAGTTGGTCTTGTTACTGGGAGATTGGATGAGGGACGGCAGCTTGCCAGAGATATGTTAAGCAGGATTAATTTGTTGCGGCTGGAAAATATTGGAAGTGCGTACATTGAGCTTGACTTAGGTGGCCCAGTTACTTTTGGTTCTCTTTCTTATATCACTGATGTCCTAGCTTTTGTTGGCCTGAAAAATATATATGGAGAATTTCAGAAGGAGTGGATAACTCCCGATTTTGATCTTGTTGCGAAAAAAGATCCTGACATCATAATTCTTGAGCCAAAGATGTTCTCGAAAAGAGATGAGAATTATGTTGATAAAATCGTTAGCGAAAGGGGATGGTCAGGAATCAAATCCCATAGAAATAAGCACATATATGTGACCCCAGGTACAAATGACTTCTTTGCTCATCATGGGCCTTCTCTGATAACTGAAGTGCTGCCTTGGCTGAAGGAACAACTAACTAGATGAATCTTTGCATTAGGTACGCATCTGTTCCATCATTATAGTAAGAAGGTAGTAGACCCGTTATAATGTATCCCCTTCCCTTATAGAAATCAATTGCCTCCAGATTGTCAGTCTTCACTTCCAGCTTGATTCGGTTCACCTTAACTTTGGCCGCTTCCTGTTCGAACAGGGTGACCAAGCCTGTCCCCAAACCCATTTTTCTGTAAGGGAAATCAACGGCAAGCATCAAAATTCGTGCCTCCTTTTCCCCGGAGATTCCTCCGCAAATAAATCCCGCGACCCGGTCATCGGCCATACCAACCAGAAATGCTGATGGCCAGGATCTAAAAATATCCAAGAAAATAAAGTCGTTGTAACGTTCAGACAAGTTTCTCTTCGTTATTTCAATTATCTCCTGAAGGAGTTCAGGCTTGAATGCTTTGATCTGAACAAACATACAATCAGAATGTCTGTATCTCTCCATTAACCAGCATGTTGGTTATCCTGTCAAGGTGAGCTAACCAGTCATCTGCAATTCTTGTAAAATCTTTCATGTATTTCTTTGCAGTTGTTTCGTCTACGCCTACGATCTGGATATTGGCAACGTGAGGATCATCAATGGGCCTCCCTATCTGGGAGACAATTCTGACGTGAATTTCTGGGACTGCGCCTCCAGATTCTTTAAAGCATTGCTCAGCTATTTTCCATGCACTCAGGTTGTAAAGTTTGCCAACGTGGGTGACTGGATTTTTCCCTGCAGCCGCTTCCATACTCATTGGCCTATATGGAGTTATGATACCATTTACCCTGTTTCCCCTTCCGACGGACCCATCATCACCATTCTCCATCGAAAGACCCGTAACTGTCAGGTAATAGATATTATCCTTTTCACTGTCGGCAGTGTTTATGAAAACATTCACTTTTCTTTTGACTGATTTCTGAACGTGATTTAAAATTAATTCCCTTGCCTTTTCTTTCTTATCTATATAATCTTCCTCGTTCTTGAGATGCCTGTCTACCATTGCTGCTGCTATCGTAAGATTGATTGTATCTCCCCTTCGGAAACCCATAACCTTTACGTCGTGGCCTAGGGCTGGAACTGTCTTCTTCAACTCGCCATTTATAAAATGCTCTGTCTCAATCACTGCCGCTTCCGTTTCAGAAAATGGGGCGAATCCGACTCCAAAAGATGTATCGTTTGAAAGCAGTCTTCTTGTGTCGTAGAGAGACCTTAAATCAACTGATCCGTGCCCTATTCTGCAGTCTACCATTACGTCGCTTTCAACATCAAGTGTGTTAAACTTACTCCTGATGAATTCTATTGCTGCTTTTGTTGCAATGGATCTGTACGGAATTCTTGTTCCATTTATTGTTGTGGTAGCCCTACCTGATAACAGTATGTAAACAGGCTCAAGTACCACCCCTCCACCAAATGATGGTTGAGATTGACCCCCTACGACTTCCACCTGATCAGTGTTGTGATGCAAAATCCTTCCATAGTGACTCAGGTAGTATTTCGAGAGCGCTCTGCTTACAGATTCAGCGATGCCATCAGAAATTGAATCGGGATGCCCGATTCCTTTTCTTTCAACTATTTCGACTTCCCTTTTTTCAACGGGTACTTGAGGCAATGATTCCACGACGATATTTCTTTCCATTATGGATTCCTCCAATAGTAAGGAAAATCTCTTCATACAATTAAAATCTTTGTGAAGTTTGAAATTCCAAAACAATACTTTATCTATTTCATGGTTATCACAAATTCGTGATCTAAATGATTAAAAGAAATGCAATAATATCAACTTACAAGAAAGAAGGTATCGAGGTCCTAGCAAAGGCTCTTGTTGACCATAATTATACTATTTTCGCTACTAAGGGTACTCATGAATATCTTGGAAAATTTTCAATCAAAAGTGAGGAAATCGAAAGAATTGCCAAATCCCCCGAAATGTTTGGAGGAAGGGTAAAGACTCTTTCGTCATATCTTCTCGGAGGAGTTCTTTGCAAGGAGAGGAATGACCCGGACCTTGAAAAGAATGGCATAACTCCGATAGACCTGGTTTTTGTTGAGCCCTATGATTTCAAAAGTAAATTCTTGAAGGGGGAACAGGATCTGGTCGAGGATATAGACATAGGAGGGATTACTCTTTTCAGGGCAGCGGCTAAAAACTATTACAGGGTGGCGGTCATACCTGGTATGAGTTTCGTTGACTTTGCACTCAAAAGCATGGTAGATGGGGAAATACCGCTTGACGTCAGGAAAAAACTGGCAGGAGAGGCATTTCGCTACACTTCCTACTACGATTATATGATTTCTCAATGGTTCTTGCAAGAAAGTGAGACGTTTGTGATAGGCGGAACTAAGTTCATGGATTTGAGGTACGGGGAAAATCCACACCAGAAGGCACATTCCTACAACTTCTACAAGCCTTTCTTTTCAGTAATCAAGGAGGGGAAGGAAATGAGTTACAATAACATAATGGACGCCTGGGCTGCTTGGGAACTCTCATTGAGGTTGGGGAAGAAATCAGCCGTTGTTGTTAAGCATTCATCAGCCTGTGGTGCATCAAGGGAATCAAATTCACTTGAAAGTGCCTACGAATCTGATTCCATTTCTGCGTATGGGGGGGTCTTAGCTTTCAATGGGCTATTTGGTGAAGAAGAAGCAGACTTTCTCAGGGATAAATACGTGGAAGTATTGATTGCCAGTGATTTCAGCAGGGTTTCCCTGGAGAAACTAGCAAAGAAAAAGGGGCTTAGGGTATTGAAGGGGAATGAGGACTGCTTTTCAATCCCTGACATAAAAACAGCTGGAAACATCATTCTTTCACAAGACTGGAATTCAAAATCTGACCTGAAGTATGAAGTAGTGACAGGGGAAATTGATGAAGAAATGATTCGTTCACTTGAATTTGGTTGGGAAGTTATAAAATCTGTCAGGAGCAATGCTGCTATAATCGTCAATGGACAGTGGCTCGCTGCCTCTACAGGGGGACAACCTAACAGGGTGGACTCAGTGGAATCGTCCTTGAAAAAGGCAAAGGATGGGAACAGGATAGGTAATATGAGCCTACTCATATCAGATGGATTTTTCCCCTTCTCAGATTCACTTGAATTCGTGAATCAGTATGGAGTCAGGTTTGTCGCCGCTCCGATGGGATCAATTAGGGATGACGAAATAATAAATTATGCGAAAAAGACCGGAATTACGTTCATAAAAGTGGGCGAGAGGGCATTCAAACATTGATCGTCAAGGGATGTATTTGTAAACACCACTCTTTATTTCCGTGATCTCTCCTTCTGCCAGTAGATTGTTTATTATTTGATCAATCTCTTCGGCCCCGACCTTGTTCTCAGTTCTCTCAATTATCTCCTCGTATGTTATTTCCCTGAAGCTCTTTATCAGGTTAAGAACGACGTCTCTGTTCCCCGTCTTATTTCCATCTATGAAATGCTCTATGGAACTCCTGAATTTTTCGATGTCCACTGATCCCTTTTTTTCGAGTCTTTCCTTGATACCTCTCGCATATCTCGGTGATTCCATAATCTTTGCAATTTCATCCTCGTCCCTAATTCCAGCCGATATTATCTTGGTTATCTTTCTCAGCCTGCTATCCAGATTATGGACTGTTTCCGCCTCAAGATATTTTCTCGTAGCCTCTGAAATTTTGATGATTGATTCAGCATAGAACCTTTTGCTCAGATATCCCTGATTTGTTGAAAGGGATACTTTTCCTATTACCATCAGGTCATCAGATTGCTCCAATTCGTCCAATTTTTCAAGACTCTGGCTGTAGAATTCACCTACGTATAGGAACAATTCGTTAAAGCTGTCCTTGACTTTGACCACTGTCCTGTTGTCTTCATCCATTTTTGAGAGATACTGTGCACCCAGCAGAAATCGATTTACAAGCAAACCTGTTTCAGTCAGCCCATACTTGGCCTTCCTTTCCTCTCCATATTCTGCCATTTCATCGATTCCTGAAAGTTCCAGCGTTGAAGCTCTTACTGCTGGTTCTCTTTCGTTCATTCAATCTCCTCCATCAATTTGTCATACCTTTCCTTGAGATCAGCATCAGTAAGTACTTTCAACTCCTCGATCTCTGCATAGTAATTCTGGGTCCCTCTGAAGCCGTATAGGGAGAAGTACACAATTTTGGATGTCAGAGCTTCCTCAAGTTGTCTTGATATCCCTTCGACGTCTCCATTTATGATTGCTTTCTCTATTGTCTCCTCCCCCCCATTTATCAGACCTTCAAGGTATTTCTGATAGATGTAGACCGTTGGGGATGCAGTTCCGTCGTCCAGAACTGCGCTTATTCTAATTATGGTGTTGACCTGGGCTTCAGGATGTTTCGGGCACTTCATTTCTCTTAGAACCTTCCCGCAGACTGAACATACATCAACCGTCAAGTTCTTTGTGAACACCTTTGTTATTACTGCAGTCCCACTTACCTTTCCTTTTTCGCTTCCGATCAATTGCTCGAGGGTTGTGAAGATTTCATTCTTTCTTGAGATCATCTTCAGGTTTCCACCTTTTCCTAGATTGATGTAAAGTCTGTCCTGATATTGTTTCACTGAGCCTCCAGTTATCTCTACTGATCCATCCTCAAGTTCTATTCCCCAGCTCTTTACCCCTACATTTCCAGTGTCATCCGTAAGCACGCCACTGTAAAGGGTAACTCCCTGCGAGCCGGTATTTTCTTTAGCACCCAAGACACGCATGGTCCCCTTTATGTTAACTCCGTACATATCCGGCTTGAGGTCCTTAACTTTAAGCGTCTGGCTAGATGCGTCCACGTTATTGGATTTCTCCAGAATAGTTATCTGGCTCCTTCCTGATAGAGTCAGGTATGGTTTATCAGAATATTCTCCAACCTGAGCATCTTTTATCAAGATGAGATCCCCCCTTGCATAAGGGTACGATGGATCAAATATTGTGAACGAAAGTTTCCCCTTATCGTCATCCAGGAAACCCATGCATCTTCTCCTTTGTTTCCCTTCCTTTTCATAATCAACGCAACGCATGTTTCCAATTCTTCCAACTATGTTTCCTGAATATCCCTGTTTGATCTCATCTATTGGGAGTGCACTGAAAAAAATATGAATATCGCCTGAATATTTCTTCATTATTTCCATCGCGACTATCACGGGGCTGGTTTTCTCAGTTTTGGTCCTCCTCAGGAATTCCTCAACTGCAAGTTCGTTTCCCTCAAGGGTCCTCTTAAGTTTCTCCACATACTCCTCAATGAAACCGTCATAGACCAATATTATCTACCTTCATTTCAGCAATATGTTCAGCAAAAAAAGGTTATCTCTTTTTAACCTTCATTATCGGGATCGCCGCAGCAATATTTCTGATAGAATTTCACCCATTCAGCAGAATTCTCCGTTCGTAATAGTTGGGTTTGGATATGATCTGGTACGAAGAGAGTTCCTTACCCTCGAATAACACATACCTATCTCTCCCACCCATGAGCCCCCTTTTTCTCATAAATTCCCTTGGATTTTCAGTGATCATTGAAAGAATGGAATCTGGGGAGATGTATCCATTGCTCCTTTGTAGCCTGTAGAGAAAACTTGCTTCTTCCCATATGTTTGGCTCGGTCACAAATACATTGTCCGTTCCAATCATTACGCTCAACCCGCTTTTCACAAGTCTGGAGTAATCCTGCCTTTTCCCATAAAAAATGTTGGAACGGGGAGTTACAACGACAGGAATACCCTCTGAGGCTATCATTCTCAGATCCTCCTGTGAGGCATCAGTCGCATGAACTATGAAATCTGGACGCAATCCGATGAGGGAGTCGCATTGTTCCCTTGAATTCTCGCTGAAATGGATTCCAAATAGCTTCCCGGCACTATGCGCCTTTATAGAGAGACTCTCAAGCCATTTCAGCGGATAATCCGAAATTGAGCTCATTCCAAATCCATCGGATTTTTCCAGAAGTAACTTGACATCTTCGTCGTTAGACGGCCTTGAGAGAAAAAATCCGTCTATTCCAGTCAGTTTGGGAAGTGCTTTGATCCCTCTTAATCCAGATTCCCTGAAATCGACAAATGCGCTCGTACCTACTCTTTTCATGTACTCCACGGAAGCCCTCATACCCGCCCTCACGATTTTTCCGTTTGCTAATTCTAGCTGTCTCATCTTAAAGCCAGCTGGTCCAACGACTTCTGGAATACCACCTCTCGGTTCCTCCTTAATGAATGAATCTCCTATGTGCGTATGAAAATTAATCGGTGCAGGAATTAGAGTTCCCCTGTAACTCACTTTTTCATCTGAATCCACAAACCTGTTCTTGCTAATATTGAAAATGCCGTGCTGGAATCTTGAATTATGGAATATCTCTCCTTCGACCAGAATATCCTTCATTTGGACTCAATGTTTTCTCCATATAATATTTTTAACGACATTGCGTTCATTGTAAGGTGTTGAACTTCTTTTCCCAGGAAAATCTAAGAACGGATGGAAAGAGGAGGATTATCCTTGAATCCCTGGAATATGCTTTCAGGAAGAATGACCCATCCGATCTTGTCTTCAATTATCTGTCAGATCATAGAGTCAGTAGTCAGGGCAGGGTATTTGTCATCGGGTTTGGCAAGGCTGCCCTTGAAATGTATTCCGGAGCATTGAGATACTTTGACTCCAGCATTCACTACGGGGGGATCATCATTCCGGCAGATACCGAGATAAAAATGATCCCGCCTGGCGTGGAAATACTTAAGGGGGAGCATCCCCTCCCCGGGTCCCAAACCCTCGAAAGTTCCAGAAGATTAATCGGAAATTTTGGCGAACTTGAGAAAGATGACCTTGTCTTGGTACTCATTTCAGGTGGAGGGTCATCTTTATTTGAAATATTGGATGAACGGATTTCATTAGATGAGTATAGAAGGACCATTGAGTGCCTTATGGAAAATGGAATTAACATCGGGGAACTCAATTCTATCCGTTATATCTACTCCAAGGTGAAAGGTGGTCGACTCGTGAAATTCCTAAGGCCAGCCCGAATAATAGGCCTGGATATATCTGACGTTCCCGGTGACAGTATTGAAACAATTGCATCCGGACCACTTTCTTCTCCTCCGCCATCATCCTTAATAGACGGAACCGTAAGGAAGTTCAGCACCAAATGCAATATCAAAATACTTAAAAATGAAGAGACGGGAGGGTTTGATGAGGGGGTTGAAAATCATATCATCTTGAGGAATCAGGATTTTGTGGATCAGATTGAGAATTTTCTGTCCTCAAGAGGATACAGGGTCATCAACATCGGATCCGGAATCACAGGATCAGTTGAAGAGATATCAGGGAAACTATACAATAGGTTGATAAGTGAAAAAGATCGTGGCGGACCTGCCTTCCTGGTCGGAGGTGGCGAGAGCACTGCTATCGTCAGGGGAAATGGTAAAGGCGGAAGGAACCTGGAACTTTGCCTGAGATTCCTGTTGAGGGCAAATGAGAGCGACAATTTTGTATTCAGTAGCATCGGAAGTGATGGTATTGACGGAAATAGCGGTGCAATGGGTGGGATTGTTGATGCACTGACCCTGAGGAAACTTACGAAAAAGACCATATTGGAGTACCTTGAAATCAGCGAAAGCCTTTCCCCCCTCTTAATGACAGGTGACGCAATCATAACCGGAAGAACAGGAAACAATGTGTCAGACTTATTCATAGGTTACATAGAGAAATAGATCATAATATTGCATTTTGGATATGGCTAAGTTAGTTCACCAGGCAGATTCGCATGGGAGGAAATTTGGTATCTTTCTTTCCGTGAAACCTTCTATCGTAACGTTTACTGACTTTTTTGTGTGAGTCCCATGAAATCAGTTGGCAGGGACAGTAATGTACTACAGCGGGTTCCCAGCATGTATGTTACTATTGAGCAAATGTACCTTCACCCCTAGGTGCAGGCATAGATAGGTCGTTTCATCGTGCTAATGACAGCTAAACGGTGCAATCATATCTTTCCACTGGAATCTAACGATGAATGTTCCCCACTGCTGTGTTAGGTAGTATTCAGATTTTTCTCATCTGTCCCTCGCAAGATTGATTAACAATTAGCTATTTTCAGCTCATGATCAGGACGCTAAGATGGGAAGACATGAATGACATTGTTTCCAATTATTACTCATTCTATGATGAACTCAAGGTTGATCCTGACTTTGGAATAATTTTCTATCCGACCAAGCCAGATTACGAGAGCGAGATTGCGTGGTTCGCTGGTTTGTACCGCGATATGCTTCTTGGCGACGTGGTTGCAGTCGTTGCGGAGGAGGATGGAAGAGTAGTTGGTCTGTGCGACGTCCATCGGACGAGACCAAAATCTGAACTTTCACACGTTGGAGTGCTCGGCATAACGATCAGGAGGGGGTACCGCGACAGGGGGATAGGAACGGCGATGATAGAAAAAGCACTTGAGTTGTCCAGAGACAAGTTTGAGATTGTCAGGTTGGACGTCTTTACTGTCAACAGCAGGGCAATAGCACTTTACAGAAAATTAGGGTTTGTTGAATACGGGATATTCCCAGCATCAGTAAAGAGAGGGAGTAGATATTACGACCAGATGATGATGTACTATAAGTTCTGACTCCGGTCGAACGACGCCATTTGATGTCAGGATTATTCCTTGCATTTTTATACCCTAACTAATTCAATCTGCATGGAAGATTTCAGAATTGAATTTGAGAAGATGACACAGGAAGAATATCCGCCATACAGGGAAAATAGCCTCAAAGGGTACGCAAGAGACATGGGAATTGCAGGGGTGTGGGATGAAGATGATTTGAAAAGGGCGGACGCAGAATTTTCAAGGCTTTTACCAGATGGCATAAGAACTCCGGGGATGGAACTCAATACCATAAAGAGTAAAGAGAATGGGGAAAAGATCGGATATATCTGGTTTCAGATAAAGGACGACAAGAAAAAGACGGCATACGTCTGGGATATCCTGATTTTCGAGAACCAGAGAGTGAAGGGTTACGGTAAAGAGGCGATGCTGTATCTGGAAGATTATTGCAGGAAACGTGGGGCAACACAGATCATGCTGAATGTCTTCGGTCACAACCGCGTTGCTATCAACCTATATGAAGGAATTGGTTTCAGACCGGTCGCCATTGGAATGAAGAAGGAGATTCAGCATTAATGTTTTGAACGAGCTTCTGTTGGCTATTTCGCTCACTTCCTTCTGGGGAATGATAATCTTCAAAGGAGACAGGCGGCAGTCTCACTGTGTCATTGGGTATCTCGATCGGTTCTCCTATTCCTGATATTTAGTCTGGCGACTTCCCATTCGTCTATGATGAAGATCGCAGTAGAATCCCTCCCCCCAAATCGCAACTGGCTGTAAGGGTAGACTCCAGAGATTCTGGACCAGGGTTGTCTGACATGACCCGTTCTTTTCCTGGCCCCTTCACTATCTTGTACTAATCTGAATTTTTCCTGCCAGTTAGAGGTAAAGGGTCCTGTTGGTTGCGTAATAGAATGTTGTAATGGAATACGGTTATCTTTCAGATACTCAAGCTTTAGATGAGATTTCCTTGATATTATCACTTCATGATCTTAAGATTCCCAATGAGACGGTACGTCTCTTTTTAGGATGTTATCGGAAGTCGTTTTCATTACCTGCCTGATAATTGCCACTTGTTATTTCTTCGCCATGGTTATTAGCGGGCTTTTCCATCCATTTTTCTCTGCTCCGCAGAAATGAAGAAATGGAAAGTTGGTGAGCCGTGAACCAAAATAAAGAAACTAGACCAATCCATTCTCTATTATTCAAATCCTCACTTCTATGTCGTTCACCGTATTTCGGGGATCTCACTTGTTGGCTAAAGCTGTAACTCACATTGCGGCCCTACTTGCCCTCGACAGTTGCAAGTCTTTTTGTTCTCATTATTTCCCTGTAACCTTTAATCATACTTCCAAAGCCTATTAATCCGACCACAAGCAGGACCAAAACTGTTGCAATTCCGATTGAATTCAGGTTTGGTATAGGATTTCCAGTGCCAATTGCGAGATTGTCGAGGAATGGGAAGGCAACGATTCCAATGCCTAAGATTGCGAACGCAAGTCCGCCTAAATACAACGTCCTTATCGCAGTAGATGTTCCAATATATTTTATTTGATCGATTGTTAACTTCTTGACTCTCATGATGTTCGCAAACAACGCGCCGGTCACTATCTGCATAATCATTGTCCCCAATCCGAAGAATATTCCTACCAGAGCAGCCAGGTATATGTTGGGCATTTGAGGTGCAAGAATGAATGTAATGATCGTAGAATATGCACCGAATCCCCATCCAGCAACGAATCCGTGTACCAGGGCCATCTTTGCGGGTACTGGCTTCAGTTGATTCTCGACTTCCTGCATAGGAAGCCTTTCAGCTTTTGTAGTGTGGTGAACTCTTCCACCAAATAATTTATCCAATGGTAGATGGAGGTCGGTCCCTTTTACGAGATAAAATGCTACAATGAACATTACGAAACCGACGAGCAAATAGACCCAACCATCAAGATTGTACCTCTTGTAGATTGCCGTAAGACCGAGAAATCCAAGTGCTGTGAGAATCCCCCTCTGAATAGTGAAACCGGATGAAAATATGAATCCCGCTTTCATTCCCCCTCTCGTACTGTAACTGCCAACAGAATAACTGAACGTTATTGGCCAGGTGTGTTCGTCCGGGGTTGCACCATGCATTATACCCAATATAATTGCGAGAAGAAGTATCATAGAAACTGAAAGTCCGTTGGGCGGATTCAGTATGAAGCCTAGATTTATCAATGCAATTCCTCCATTGGTATTGGTTTCCCGTGTGGACATTTCTCGGGACTTCCAATCTTCTTTAGAACGAGCCTGGCATTATCTTCTGACATGAGATAGTCAACTTCGGCAACTTCTTCACAAGCAGTTTCTTTTGGTACTCCGCTTTGACACAACAGAGACTCGTATGTTCTGTGGACTAGAAGTATCCTTATTACTGTTTCTTCCCCTTTCTTAGTTAACATTGCCATTCCATCCTGTATTTCCACTAGATTCTTTCTTTCGAGTCTTCTAATTAGATTAAGAGCGGTGGGTGCCTTTATGTTCATCAGTGCAGCTACCTGGTGAAGTCTCATTGGAAAACCACTTGAAGAGTTTTCCTTTAGACATATGACACAATCTCTTTCTCGCTTTGTAATGGTATTAGTGTCATTGCTCATATGTTAGGTATATACTAATGATATTAAATCTTCACTTATAGTAGTAATCATTTCAGTGATTCGTTGATAAAATGATTAATAGTTCATTTCTATAAGCTGAAAGTGCCCGGGGAAAACATAGCCCTTTCGTGGAGTGGAGGAAAGGACAGCAATCTTTCACTTTACAAATTAATATCAGAAGGGAAGTATGAACCTAAATATCTACTTACCAGCGTCACTAGAGATTATGGGAGAGTCAGTATACACGGTATCAGGACAGACCTTATTGAGACACAGGCTAGCAGGGTATCAAGAGACCTTGACATTGCTTACATTTCAAAGAATACCTCAAATGACGAATATGAGGCGGTTATGAGAGAAAAAGTCATCAAATATAGGATGGAAGGGATAAAATGGGTAGCATTCGGTGACATATTTCTTCAAGACATTAGGGAATACAGGGAATCAAGGATGGCCAGGGAGGGAATGGGATGCATTTTTCCGTTATGGGGCAGGAACACTGGGGATCTTGCAGAGGAGTTTATTAAGGCAGGTTTCAGAGCCATACTGTGTTCTGTAGACTCCCGGAAATTGGGTGAAAAGTTTGCGGGAATGGAATTCGACGAGACCTTGCTTGAAAACCTGCCAAATAATGTTGACCCTTGCGGTGAGAATGGGGAGTTCCATACATTCGTTTACGATGGCCCAACATTCTCCAGGCCAGTTCTATTTAAGAAGGGCGAAGTAGTTTTGAGAGATAACATGTACTTTTTAGATTTGTTAAAGTCCGAATAAAATTGAATTAAAGGAGGTTTGGAGGCACTTTGTGGCTTAGATTCGCAGTATGGGCGCACTGGGGTATGAACGTTTAATCACAAACGGGATTCCTAGATTTGAACCTATATTTGGGGTGATGCACCCATGACTGGCATCTCTTCCCTTGATCCAAGAGATAGCAAGAAGATCCTGAGGCAGGCAAGAGAGAGGCAGTTTGACGAGATGAGGGTAAAGGAGCTCGTTGATTTCTGGTTCAAGGAATACATCGGCCAGCCGGAAAATATTGATGACCTTATTGTGGGGGTGCTGGAATGACGATTGAGGAAGGCCAGTACGAAACTCCCATAAGCGATGGAGACGTCGAGCAGTTTTTCGTAAACAGGTTGATGACTCCCATCTCCGTGGACGATTTCCAGCTGCATTTCAACATATCCAGGGAGCAGGCATACAGGGAGATGGACAGATTCAGGAACAGGCATCCCAATGACTGTTTCTGGAGCGACAGGCCGCCTCACCCGTTCTATGTCAGGCCTTCGGTGCTGAGGATGATTGAGAACGAGGTTGCGAGAAACAATGCAGTGAAGAGGAGGGGGAGAGTATGACCGGGGGTGGAATCTATGAGAGAAGAACCCCGGTCTGCGTTTCAATGCCGGAATCCCTAAAAAGGAATATGGTGCAGGAATCGAATGATGCCGGAGTGTGGATAG
>JAMCQR010000024.1 GCA_023379555.1 Thermoplasmatota archaeon
GAATAACATCAAAGTGACCGTGATTGTCATGAACGATGGCTATCTGGGGATGGTAACTCAGTGGCAAAACATGTTTTACGGAAAGAGGGTATCTGCAACCAAGATAGGCCTCGTCCCTGACTTCGTCAGGATGGCAGAAATTTTGGGATGCCAGGGAAGCGTTGTTAACAAGTCTGGTGAGCTGTCAGAAGCTATTCAGGCTGCCAAAAAATCAGACGTACCGTACGTTATCGATGTTCACGTGGACCCGGAGGAAGAGCTGGCCCCATTCATCATACCAGGAACATCGTACAGAGAATCTTACCTCGGCAAGAGGTGTCGCTGGAGGTTCCCATGAACATCATATACCTTAATTTTAAAGACAACAAAGGTGCCCTACAGAGAGTTCTAGATTTACTCGTCAAACGGATGATATATCCAACTGATATAGTGTATCACGATGGCGATCAGGGTATCCATATTTTGCTAGCCATGGACGATACCAAAGTTGAAAGACTAAAACAGAACCTGAAAAATGTGTACGGTTTGGAAGAAATACGGGATTTGGAGATTGATGACGAGAGAGTGAAGAATCTTTTGTTTAGCGTTGCCCGAAATAACGGGAGCTCAATAAAAGGAGTAGAGAAATCAGGTGAATGAAAATGACGAAAGTGTACTATGAAAAAGATGCTGTCACAGACAGATTGAGAGACAAGACCGTTGCCGTCATAGGATACGGTATACAGGGCAGAGCGCAGGCCCTGAATCTACGCGATAGCGGCGTTAAGGTAATCCTGGGCCTGAGACAGGGAGAGTCTTGGAATAGAGCTGGAAAAGAAGGCTTTGCTGTGAAAGGAGTCAGTGAAGCTGTTGAAAGTTCCGATGTAATAATGATGTTGATTCCAGACGAAGTACAGCCTGAAATCTATGGCAAATACATTCAGGCCAAACTCAGACCCGGCAAAACACTGGTGTTTGCTCATGGCTTCAATATCAGATATGGAACGATCCGGCCTCCACTCTATGTGGACGTGGTTATGATCGCTCCCAAAGCACCAGGTGCAGCGGTCAGAGAAACTTATGTCGAAGGTACTGGAGTGCCCTGCTTGATGGCTGTCCATCAGGACTATAGTGGTAAGGCACGAGATACGGCTCTGTCGATCGCACATGCGCTGCATGCAACCAAAGTTGGAGTAATAGAAACTACGTTTGATGAAGAGACTGAAACAGATCTGTTTGGAGAACAGGCCGTTCTGTGCGGAGGAGTGACTGAGTTAATCAACAGAGGATTCGATGTCTTGACGAGTGCGGGATATCAGCCGGAAGTGGCCTATTTTGAAGTTTTACACGAGATGAAGATGATTGTCGATCTCATCCAGAAGGGCGGGATAGAACACATGTGGGATAACGTTTCCAACACTGCCGAATATGGTGGACGAACCAGGGGATCTGCCATAATCAATGTAGAAACCGAAGAGAGAATGAAGAAGATTCTGGGCGATATCAAATCAGGAGATTTTGCGAGAGAATGGACAAAAGAATACTCTGACGGGTGCAGGAATTTGAATCAGTACCGACAGACGGCTAAATCCTCTACTATAGAAAGAGTGGGAACGGGTCTGAGACAGATGTTTCGGGAGGAATGAACATGTTTACGGGAGAAGACAGAGCCCCCGCAAGATCATTTTTGCGTGCGATGGGTCTCTCGGACGATCAGATCTACAGACGCATGGTTGCGGTATCAAATACGTGGAACGAAATAACACCGTGCCAGAGTTCTCTGAAGAGAGTGTCTCAGTCTGTCAAGAAGGGTGTGGTTGCAGGCGGGGGAACCCCGGTTGAGTTTGGAACCATAACAGTTTCCGATGGCATATCCATGGGAACGGAAGGAATGAAATACTCCCTGGTAAGCAGAGAGATCATTGCCGATTCTATAGAAGCAGTTGTAAGAGCACACAAGTACGACTGTCTGGTTGGTCTTGGGGGATGTGATAAGACCATTCCGGGAACCCTGATGGCGATGGTCAGACTAAACATTCCATCTATTTTTGTGTATGCAGGATCGATGTTGCCAGGGAGGTATGGAGGAAGGGACATTACAATTCAAGATGTTTATGAAGCTGTTGGAGCGTATCACGGTGGAAAGATTTTGAAACCCGATTTAGATTTGATAGAGAGGGCAGCTTGTCCAGGAGCTGGGACGTGTGCTGGACTATATACGGCCAATACAATGGCATCTCTGACAGAGGTCATGGGTATTTCGTTGGAAGGGGACGCGTCAGCTTCGGCCGTTTCTTCGAGCAGGGAAGAAATCGGTTTCAGTGCAGGTCGTGCTGTTTTGGGAACTGAGGTCTTGCCCCGTGACATCTTCACCTGGGAAGCATTTGAAAATGCCATCACCCTTGACGCTGCCATGGGTGGCTCGACTAACGCTGTTTTACATCTTCTGGCCATGGCCCGTGAAGCCGGAGTCAAGCTCTCAATTGACGATTTCGACAGGATATCTAGAAAAGTTCCACAGCTGGTAAGCATGAAACCAGGTGGTGAGCACGTCATGTATGATCTGTATAAATCGGGGGGCGTGACTGGGGTGTTGAAACAATTGAACAGAAGAAATCTGTTGCACAATACTGTGACAGTCTCGGGGGAATATCTTTTCGAACGCATAGAACGTTATGGCCAAAATGTTTCCTTCAACATTGTCAGGGACCTGAACAACCCAATATCCTTGAATGGAGGTATTGCTATTCTTAAGGGAAACTTAGCCCCGGAAGGGGCAGTTGTCAAAACTGCCAATCTCAAGAAGTTGTATCATAAAGGACCTGCAAGGGTGTTCGAATGCGAAGAGGACGCGTTTAACGCTGTGAAGAACGATACAATAAAAGAAAATGACGTTGTCATTATACGAAACGAGGGTCCGAAGGGGGGGCCTGGAATGCGAGAAATGTTGGCTGTTACTGCTTCATTAGTCGGTAAGGGACTTGGAGAAAAAGTGGCTTTGGTAACTGATGGTAGGTTCTCTGGAGCTACTCATGGCTTGATGGTTGGACATGTATCGCCAGAGGCGTACGAAGGTGGCCCGATCGCCTCGTTGTCTGATGGTGACAGTGTTGTGATTGACGTTGACAATAGAACCATCGCTACGGATGCAGTTCTCGGGACCTCCACTTTAAGGAAAAGACAAGTGTCTGGAGTTTTGTCGAAGTACCGTTTAATGGTCTCATCAGCTTCCAATGGAGCTGTCACGACCGGTAATAGCGGTTGATCAGAGATAATTCCTTGCGAACAGCAGAGTGAAAAGGGGTTTCAAAGATTCTCTCTCTGTAGCAGCCCTTTCAGATACCTAATATTAATATTGCCTCCACTCAAGACCGCAGCAACATTCTTACTCGATTCCAGTACTGCATTCTCGTGTAACAAAAATGCAGCCGAAGCAGCTCCAGAGGGCTCAACTAGAATGTGTTCATTGATTAGAAGGGAAAGCAGTGATTTCTCAATTTCATCCTCAGTAACGGTGACCATATCATCCACATTTTTCTTAATAATTCCAAGGGTTGTACTACTTGCCATTTTCGTAATCATTCCATCCGCTATGCTCTCCTTTATCGCTCTTTCTGTGTTTCTTCCGTGATAAGCGTCAACCATTGCTGGGTTATTCTCCGACTGTACTCCGATAACGCGGACACTTCTTGAAAGGGACTTGAGAGCTATAGATATTCCCGAGATCAACCCACCCCCTCCAACTGGAACAATCACGGTATCGATCTCGGGCATGTTATTGTATATTTCTAAACCAATAGTCCCCTGTCCCGCTATAACATATGGATCTTCGAATGGATGTACAAAATCTGAATTTTCTGATTTGCTGTACTTTACAGCCTCGGAATAAGCGGCTTCGTAGCTGTCCCCTCCGATAACTACCTCTGCACCATAAGAAATTATTGACTTGATCTTATCAGGATTTGCCCATTCTGGCACAAATATTTTCGCTCTTTTCCCAAAAATTCTCGATGCATATGCCACTGATAGGCCATGATTTCCAGATGATGCTGCCACAACGCTCTTTGCATTTTTTAATGATCTGACTTTGTTGATGGCACCCCTAAGCTTAAACACTTTTGTAGGTTGAAAATTCTCTGTTTTGAAAAATATATTTTTTCCCGTCTGGTTGCTAAAGAATGGAGAAAACGCAAGGGGACAGTATGCCACATAACCATTTATTGCTTTGGCTGCTTCTCTAATTTGATCGATGGAGACAAAATCATCTCGCGATTTCATTTAATCATTCACTTCTGCTTCACAATACGTCTCTTTATAAACACATTCTTCCATTGCAATAGTTTTTGAAAGAAGCCCTGCTACTTCTGTTTCTCTTTTCGTCAATTCGCGCTTCTTTTCGAGTGATATAGTGACTAAGGGGGGTGAAACAAAATTCTCAGTAGATAGCACTGGTTTTAGGATCTCAAGATTCACAGATTATTTTGGAGAAAAGCACAACAGCAGGAGAGACCATCAATGGATTAAGATGCACATCACCTGCGGTGTTACAACTAATGTTGTGACTGCTGTTGAGGTTGGGGGTCAGAACAGCGCAGACAATAATTACTTCCTGCAACTTTCCCAAAGGACCCATGACAACGGTTTCACGATACACGAAATGAGCGCAGACAAGGCTTATTCCGCACGTGACAACGTCATCTATATAGATTCCATTGGCGGAACTGCATATATTCCCTTCAAGTCTAATGCAACTGGAAGACCTAAGGGGAAGTCCTGGACATGGAGGAAGATGTACAATTATTATATGTTCCAGCACGAGGAATTCATGGACCATTACCACTCCAGGAGCAACGTAGAATCCACTAATTTTATGATAAAATCCAAGTTCACCGATCTCGTAAGAAGCAAGAACTGGACAGCACAGGTGAACGAGGTATTGTTGAAAGTTCTGTGCCATAACATTGTGGTTCTGATCCAGTGCATGTTCGAGTTAGGGATAGAGCCAGAATTTCTAAACTGAAATACCATTTAATTCTACTTTTCTATCTTGAGCTTTTCCATTAGCTCCTCGAATTGGTCTATATATACTCCTTTACCTTATAATTGAAATTGAACTTCCAGCTATCGGAAACATCTATCTCTGGCTCAAATTTCTTGAAATTAAATTTGATTTCTCGATATTCGTTGAAGATTTCCATACTCTTTTCCTTTAGTTTGTTAAGCTCATTTACATATTCATATTCATGAAAGTTGCCCACTTTGCACTTCTCAAGTGCTTCCTCATAATTCTGTGCCACAAGCAATAGTTTGCTTTCCATCACGTACTTGTACAGTTGTATATCAAGTGGCTTCACTGCGTAACTAAAAGTATTAAGCTTTCCCTTATATTTGCTATTCATCCTAAAATAGATAATGCTGGAGTATGCCAATATTGGGTCAATCAAGAGAACGCCTACACCGATTGGGTCAACGGAGGGTAATATCCAAATGACACCAACACAGCAAATATTATCGCTCCAAAGAAAAAGAGTACAGCGATCCCTAAAGAGTCATTTAGTGCAAGCTTGTATTTCCCTCTGTAGTGAACTTCGTCTTGGAATCCGAAGATCCACATCGTAATCATCTCAAATATTGCGATGCAAAAAACTGGAATTTGAGCTGAAGAAGGCGGGAAGGTCTCAGCTAAAAGCCCAAATATAAAACCAACGCCAATTTGTGAGAATGCGACAAGGTCAAAGAAAAAATTTGTTAAAACGGGATCAGGAAGATCGTTATATACTCCCAACCTTGGATACTTCAGGAAATGTGCTTGTCGGAATACCTTGAATAAGGACCCACTCAGACCAAAGACTCCTGCCAAAATGAGATAGTAATTCATAATATTAAATACCTCAAATATTTATAATTTAATCTGTAGATTGTTTTATAGTTCAATTGGCAATAAAACTACAAAATATGAATTAAACTACAGAATTTTCAAAAAACTACAAAGCCATCGGGCTAGCAAAATATTAATACTTGTCTGACAATTATCATACAGATGTCAGATGAGTAAGAAATTTGAGATAATCGCTGAAGAACATTTCTTTGAGAGATTGGGATCAATTGCTGGGGAAGAAGAGGACGTTAAGAGAATTGCGAGAGAAATACTGGAAGAAACTAATTTCTGAATTCCTCTCCTATTCCCGATATTCTTCTCTCTTGGTAAAAGCATTAATATTTTGGGTAATTAACGGACTCAGGGGCCGTAGCTTAGATTGGTTAGAGCACCCGGCTGATAACCGGGAGGTCGTCGGTCCAAATCCGATCGGCCCCACCATATCCAGGTCCAGATTCGTTCCCTGCATCTATTTCAATCATCTCTTTTTCGCCTCGAAAAAATTTCCCCAACCTCTTCTGCACTTGGTCTGCCATCTCCAGCTGGGAGACGTGTGTATATCTCTGTGTGGTCCTCAGCGACTTGTGCCCGAGATAGATTTGGACGTATCTTATGTCAAGTGATTTCGCTCCGAGCATCCCGCGCAGCAGCGAAGCTCCGCACCAGTGCCTTGCAGCATGGCAATGGAACCACTTAGCCCCTGCAGCTGCACCGATTTGTTTCACTACGTGGCCGAGGTAGTCGTAGCTGATCCTTCCGCCTGAGGTGGTGAAGAGCGCAGCCGGGTCAGACCTTGACCGGTAGTGCTCCACGTAGTCGCTTATCTCCTTCAACATCTCGGGAGGAAGGCCGATAGGCCTCTCCGCCTCCCCCTTCTCAGACCTGATCCTTATGCTGTTTTCCCTGATGTCGTCCAGATTGATCGCAATCAATTCTCCCCTTCTTATTCCTCCGAACAGAAGCAGCTCTGCGATGATCTTGTTCCTCGCAGCCGTGGCCCTGTCTTTCGCCTTGGAAGCGGCTTTGAGGATCGAGAGGGCCTCCTCGTCCGTCGGTATCCTCGGGTCCGGAGGGGGAGGCTCCGGATATGCCGGGAGTTCCAGTTTGACGCCCGAGAACCTGAAAAATGCGTCAAGGTCTTTTCTCTGATTGTTCATGGTGTGCGGCTTCATTCCTCCCATCCTTTCCCTTTCCTTGCGGTTCATTTCCTCTTTGCCTTCTTCTCGTTCTTCCTGGTAAGTACAGTGATGTAATACATCAGGGCGACAAGTCCTGCGATCAGATACTCAGCTCTTCCGTAAGGGGTTCCCTCCAGATATCCGAGTAGTCGAGAATCCCTAGAACTGTATTCAGGTCAGGTGGAAGATTGGAGCTTGAGATCTTTCCTGACACCAGGGCATTCGCTATTCCGATCGCTCCTACCATTGAAATGTAGGCTCCGCTCTGGATCTGGTTGACCTGAGCCTGGGTGAGATTGATGTTCAGGGTTCACTTCGCTTGGAATTCTGCCTCGAATTTCCTTCTTTCAGTCTCCTTTGCAGATCTTTTACCCAACACTTCCCTACCGAATACTATGGTT
>JAMCQR010000025.1 GCA_023379555.1 Thermoplasmatota archaeon
GCCCTTGCGCTCTCTGGTTTCCCCGGCCTTGCCGGGTTCTTCAGCAAGGATAGCATCATCACCGCGAGCTATGGTGTCTCGATATTTGTATGGGCTCTGCTTGCTATAGGCGGTTTCCTGACGACCCTCTACGCGTTCAGGATGTTCTTCAAGGTTGCCCTCGGGAAGCCGAGAAGCAACGCAGCCGAACATGCCCACGAATCGAGCTGGATCATGCTGATACCGATTGTTATACTGGCCGCATTCAGCGTCATATTTGGAATATTCCAGCAGGGTTTCTACACGTTCCTCAATCCAGCATCCGTTGTTGTACCTCTTGGAATCGCTCCCCTCAAACTTATGGACTTCATTCCGGTGATACTCATGCTTCTAGGAATGGGGCTAGCTTACTACGTATGGGGAAGAAATTCGGCAATACCAAAAACGGTTGCAAACGGAGCACAGGATTTCTACCTTCTCGTAAAGAACAAGTTCTACTTGGACGTATTTTTTACGAACGTGATCGCAGAAAGGGGAATACTTGGACTCTCCGCAGTCTCAGATGGATTCGAGAGGAGAGCTATCGGTGGTCTGGTGAATCTTTCGGGTGACGTGTTCGAGAACTCCGGAAAAATTTTGAGGAAGATACAGACCGGTCTGGCCAGGCAATATGCACTCATAATTCTCATAGGACTGATCCTTTCACTATTGCTGCTCAGAATACTGATGGGGGTGTGAAGATGATATTCCAACTCAGCTACCTTTTACTTGCGCTTGTACTGATAATGGTTGCATCCATGGTTGCTAGAGGAAAGACTGCGAGATATCTCACAGTTTTGTTCGCAGCACTCGTCTTTGCTTTTGTCATCTCCAACAACATGACCATGACTAACTTCGCTTACGGAACACTATCGATCCTCACTCTGACTTTCCAGTTGAACTTCGTGAGTTCTGTCCTGCTGTTACTCATATCATTCGTAGGAGTATTCATTCCATTGAGATATGCCAGTTCTCCTGGATTATTCGTGCTCCTTCAGTTCCTGCTATTCTCAGTTGTGGGTCTCTTCACCACCCGCGATTTCATAGTCTTCTACATCTTCTGGGAAATGGTGCTGATACCCTCATTCTTCGTTATTGGAATTTGGGGTGGATCAAACAAGAACTATGCCGCAATGAAGTTCTTCATCTACACCCACATCGGATCCGTTTTCATGCTGCTAGCAATATTCACGATGTACTTCACCGAGGGTGCGTCCAGCTTCGCAATGTCAACACTGACCGCAGGGATGAACGTGGTTCCTGTCTCCTATCAGGCATTCATAATTTTCGGGTTCCTCTTCGCGTTCCTGATAAAACTCCCATCTGCGCCTCTGCATTCCTGGTTGCCTGATGCGTACGTGGAAGCGCCGTCTGAAGGGACGGTGTTCATTTCGTCACTTCTGTCCAAGATGGGTGCATTTGGACTTTTGGTCATATTTTCACCCATTTTCATGACGTCTTCATTTGCGGGAAATTCTGCCGTGCCGATTGCACTCATGGCACTAGGGATATTCTCACTGATCTATTCTGCACTAGTTGCACTTTACCAGAAGGATCTCAAGAGGATGATGAGTTACACAAGCATCGGTCACATGTCCTTCATAACCATCGCTGTCGGAGGGTTCCTCTATCTCAATGGCACAAACCCGCTGGATTCACAGCTTCTCTATTACGGTGCCGTGTTCCAGTTGATATCACACGGCATAATCATATCAATGATCTTCGCTCTCGTGGATACTCTTGAAAAGACTGCCGGCACGAGGAGCATACCCTCGTTGGGTGGACTGGCGAGACAGCTTCCTGCACTCTCTTTCCTGATTATCGCTGCGTTCCTTGCATCTGTTGCAATCCCTGGGTTCTCTGGTTTTGTCGGGGAGATTTTGATTCTGCTGGGGAGTTTTGCCGTACTCAAGTACTATCTCATATTCGTTCTGATAGGGGTTGTGCTGACAGCATCTTACCACGTCTTTGCCCTACAGAAGACTGTGTTCGGACCCTACAATGAATTCCTCGGGAACATCAAGGCGAAGAGGGAGGAGCTACTGGTGGAGATACTTCCATTGGCACTGATATTCCTTCTAGGGATCTACCCGGCACTCATATTCCACACCTTCAACATCCATGTGATACAATTCCTGGGAGGGATACAATGATGTTAGTACTAGGTGATTACAACTACCTCTGGAACGTGTTCCTGCTGTTTGTAGGGGCATTCGTCGTCCTGTTCGCCAGCATCATCACTGAGAAGAGAACTGTCATGGTGACTCTGGGAGCACTGTTTGCGGCTGCTTCTTTGATCCTGACTGTGCTTCAATACACTGAAAGTGTCGAGATCCAAGGTACACCAATATTTCTTTCTGGATACACGAAGCTATTCTTCATAGCTATCCTGATCCCTGGTATCCTTTCAATAATTGGAATGGGTAAATCTCCATCCACCAAGAAACCTGGCCTGATGATTTTCATATTCCTAATATCGCTGGGTTTCATGCTTCTGGCAATCTCGTCGTTCGATCTGCTGTTCATATTCGTGGCGTTCGAGGGTGTTTCCATACCGACCTACGTGCTTGCAGCCTATGGAAAATCTGACAGTGAACTCGAGGCCGCAATTAAGTACTTCATAATTGGAGCGTTTTCGACCGGGATAATCATCTTCGGGATCTCACTCTACTACATATCGACAGGAAGTATGTCCCTTGGAGCGGCCCCGGGCTTCCAGAGCGTCTACTTCCTGGCCATGGGACTCCTGATATTTGGATTTGGATTCAAACTTGCAATATTCCCGTTGCATGGTTGGGCAATCGACACATATACGGGAACTTCAAACCCCGTATCGTCCTACCTTAGCACAAGTTCCAAGATCATGACCCTGATAGTCCTCCTCAACATCTTCTTCACATCTCCGCTGTTCTATGGCTACCTGAAGATCATATTTGCAATCATTGCGATCCTGACTATGACGTTTGGGAACGTGGTTGCGATATCACAGAACAACGTGAAGAGGATGCTTGCGTATTCATCTATCGCGCAGGCAGGCTATCTTTCAGTCATATTCCTTGTCGCAGGAACTAGCGCAATCAGCCTTGCGATAATCAGTCTTTTCATGTACGTCCTTGCTTATGGATTCATGAAGGGAGGCTCCTTCCTTGCTATGGACAGCCTTGGTAATTACGACATCGAGAACTTCTCGGGCATGTGGAAGAGGAACCCTGCTTTCGCGGTCTCCCTGTCCATTCTTCTGCTCTCACTAGCAGGATTCCCAGGAACGCTTGGATTCATCGGGAAATATTTCCTTTTCCTATCCGTGCTTTCTACTGGAACTGCACTGGCGTATCTAGTGGTGATCATATCTGTAATCAATTCGGTGGTATCATTCTACTATTACGGTAGGGTGATGATGTACATGTTCTGGAGAAACGGTTCAAAGGAAAGGGTTCCCAATAACTACCTCCTCTATGCTTCGGCACTATTCACGGTCCTCTTTGGTGTACTGTACTTCCTAGTGTTCTCGTACGCCCAGAGCCTGATACCTCACATCACTTCGTTCATTGTGGGAGGGATCTAGATGCTAGAACAGGCATACTTCCAGATGTATGAAATGGAAATGATAGGAGGAGAAGTAGGACGTGCCTTCCATTTCCTGGAGAGGGCATCAAAAGGGAAGGGGTTCTACTCAGAGATCTCATTGGTACTCTTGGAAGCACTCAAGAATAAGTCGGAACCGGAAGAGATCGAACAGAAGATCATGAACATAGAAGGTGAAGAAGGAGAGAAGAAAGCCATCTACCTGAGGTTCCTCTACTCGGTGAACAGGTACGATGTCGCGTTCCCTAGGTACGATTCAAAGAGGTGCAACGATAAATGACAGAAGACTACGAGTTCCTTAGGGAACTTAAAAGGGAGGGGGAGGAAATAATATTCTCGGAGAAAAAGAAGAGAATGACCCTCCTAAGCGAGGAATGGGATACTTCTAAATCCAAAACCATGGAAGCTATTTCTCATAAATATGGAATTGACACCAGACAGAAATTTCAGGAGTTCAAGGAAAAGTTCAACATCACTGATTACTGAAGGATTCGAGAGTCCTGATATTCTCGTAAAAGGAAGCCTTCCTGAACGAGCGCATGTTATCTTCCATCCACGAATTGAGATCCGCCTCGTTTCTGAGCCTGATTCTCTTGATTTCCCACAAGCAACTGTGACAATAGAGACCTGACACAACAACGGTGCCGCAGATTAAGCAGTGTGAAGAAACCATTAGAAGGAAAAAGACTGAGCGTTAATAAATTTTGTCCATTGAATTCGAGAATACCTTAGAAAAGTCAAGTGCGTCAGTAACGTAAATTCATTTATTTTGGTTGGATTGAAATCGCAATTCTAATCTCCCCATCTCTTTATCAATCTGTTTTCTACTCCCACAATATCCATTACTCGCGAGGTCACGAACTTGTAAAGATCATCTAGATTAGAGGGGTTGTGGTAAAACCCGGGACTTGCTGGAAGAATGTAAGCTCCAGCTTCGGAAAGCGTCAGCAGATTCCTTAGGTGTATCGTGCTTAGTGGCATCTCCCTGAAGACTATCACCAATTTTCTTCTCTCCTTGAGTGCGATGGAGGCTGCTCTCGTGATAAGGTTGTCGGATATTCCTGCTGCGATCTTGCTGACTGTGTTCATCGATGCAGGAGCGATAATCAGGGCATCGAACTTGTGAGAGCCGGATGCTACGGGAGACTCGAAATCCCCCTCTTCATAGAATTCGTCTGCAAAGCCCTTCAATGATTTCTCGCTGACGTTCCCTTTCAACTCATGCTTTGCTACTTCTAGCGCCCCGTTAGAAAGGATGAGCACCTTCTTGGACGGGAGTTTCTTTAAAATATCTATGCCGTAAGCTATCCCTGAAGCTCCGGTTATGGCCAAGACATACTCCATGGTCATCAATAGATAGAACCTATAGATATTTTCTTAAGTCCTCTTCGTCAAAATATGCAGCTATGATTTTCTTTATGTAGTTTATCTTCTCGAATTCAGATAGCTCCTGTATTGCATCCCTCACGTTTTTGGAGATAATCTGTATCGACTTCTCAATTGCTTCTTTCTTTCCGAGTCCACTGTATTCGAAAACAGAAACAATGTTTGGTCTGTTAAATTTCTTATCGTCGTTACCAGGTCTCTTCCCGAGCTCGAAGGAACCCACTGAATTGATTACGTCATCTCTGACCTGGAATGCCACTCCAAGAAGTTCTCCTGCCTTGGAGAGCCTACCAATAATACCTTCTCCCAACTTCTCGGTGACTGCAGCTATGCTTATGGATGTGGAGATTAGAGACGCGGTCTTCTTCGTGGCTATATCCATATAGGTTTCGAGATTCATGTCAAAGTTTCTTCTCTGAGTACAGAAATCCATAGATTCCCCATCGCACATGAGGAAGGCTGCCTCTGCAATCTTCTTAACCACATTTTCACCATAAGCTGACGATAGCGCGACCGCCCTTGCGATCAACGCATCACCTGCCAGGATCGCGTTTTCGATCCCATATTTATTGTGAACTGTCTCTATTCCCCGCCTCATCTCATCCTTGTCAATTATGTCGTCGTGTATTAGGGAAGAAATGTGGAGATATTCTATTGCTATTGCAAGGTCAACGAATTTCATTGAATTAAGTCCGACTGATTCTGCACCCACGAACACAAGTGTAGGTCGAAGAAGCTTCCCATTTACATTCAGAAGATGGAAAGTTGACTTTTCGAGATTTGGACTGGAGAATTTCCAGTGGAACTTCCCATTCAGGTCGTTCTTAACCTCCTGAAGCGCGACCATGGAATTTTCGCTAATGTGAAGCATATTCATAGGTATTACATTATCACAACAAAATAGTTAAATATTGTCAGATTAGGTGCTTGAAGAATTGATGGCATTAGAGGTCAAGAAACTCGAAGGATGGTTTGAAAAACAGAAGTTGATGAAGATCCTAAAGAATGACTATGACAACTTCTATATGCTTTTTGACCTTGACAACTTCAATTTTCTTCTTGGGAATAGCTCTTTTCTATACGCTAAGGACGGAGGGGAGATAACTGGTATACTCCTGAATTATTATCACTCTACAGGAATAAAAGATATTTGGTTGTATGGAGATAACGAGTCCACAGAGCACCTCCTCAAGTACGTGGACAAGAGCACATCGGTGATACATGTCAGGAACAATGAGAATGCCCACATATTCAACGATGCCCCGAATGTATACAGGGAGTACTGCATGATCAACGAGAGACCTTCCGGCAAACACGACGAGAATGTGAGACTTCTGACGCAGGACAAATACACCCAATATGCAAAAATGATATCCCAGTGGGACAACACAAGATTCAAGACCATGGAACTCGATGAATTCAGGAATCTGTTGAACTACAGCACCATATTCGGTTATTTTGCTGACGGCAATCTTGTCAGCGCAGCTACACTCGGCGCGATCTGGAAAGACTGGTTCGTGATTTCATCAGTTTTCACCGATCCCGCAAGCAGAAATAGGGGATACGTACAAAAGTTGATGTCCTCTATGCTGGACCATTATAGCAACCTAGACAAAGCCATATTGTTCGTAAACAAGGAAAACGCACCTGCGGTCAAGGCTTACTCCAATCTCGGTTTCAAGATATATTCTGAAGACCTCTGGGTCGACTATGGTACAGGACTGGTCCCCTAACTCTTTACCCGAAATTCTGTTATTACTCCATCCTCGTGTCTGAAGAAGTATTCGACCCTATTGTCTCCGCTCGTAGCAACACAATCCCTCCCCTTTGAGTAGTTGCCTTCTATCGATACTGAATCTATCTTTTTCCATCCCGTCTCTTTCTTGACTCTATTCACCATGTTCTCAAATGCGTCAGCACATATGGAACAGCAGAAAAAAGTGTTCTCCCCCTCTATTTCTCTCCAGTAATCTCCCCATGTGCCATCACACAGGGCACAACCCTCATAATTTCTCTTCATACATCTTACCTCTTTCGTGCCTAGCCTCTAAATAGCCATAGAAGAAATCCATGGATCGCAAGAAATACGATTGAACTTCCCTTTCCATTTTTAGCAGCCTAGCGTATTTTTCGATCAATTTCAAGGCATCACCCGAATGATACTGGTCTGCCTCGTAACCAGCCTTCAGAAATTGAACTGCTTCCTTGGTGATCCCATCGTTCAGTATCTCAGGTTTGAAATACGCATACTTTGCCCCATAATCCTTTACATTTTTGTCCGCGATGAGTTCCAGGGAGTGGATGGATACCATGGCATCGAGCCAGTGTTCCGAGCTACAGACATGGTCCCAGTATCTCAATGCCCTGACCGTCTTTTCCAGTGGAACAGAACTAATCACTTCAACCTTTTTCAAACCCACCGATTCTCCCATTTGCAAGAGCAGATCGACGTGAGCTGGTTGACCGTCCTTACCAAAGTATTCTTCTGAAATGTTGTCGAACTCATACTTCTGTATTTCTGAAAAATCCGTCCTTCCAAGGATGTAGGCACAAGATTTCACCCACTGTTTGAGGAAGTGGTAATGTTCAGTAACGTATCCCATGATGGTATACTCTGAAGGCTGTTGCATGTCAATCACGAAGACGTTTGGATCATCATTGAAAAATCTTGCAACGAACCGTTTCTTAATCCACATCGCAAGACCCTCTTTAGAGAAGTCATAGAATTCGGTGAACTTATCATTGAGAGCGTACTGCTGCATTTTGGTCTTGGAAATATTCCTGTTCAGCCACATTATATGGGTAGGATCACTTGACAGCGCTATTGAGTAGAAGTGAGATGATATTGTAGAGATTTCGTCATCGAGGAATTTCTCTCCACATACGGGACACAAGTTCATTAATATTTCAACTGAACTGGAATTATAAAGTTGTTGTATTGTTGCGGTTCCAATTCGAGAAGAAAAGAAATATACTCCTGACATATTGACGGCCAGCGGAGGTTGCCGAGCCAGGTCAAAGGTGACAGATTTAGGGTCTGTTCCCGCAGGGGTTCGCCGGTTCGAATCCGGCCCTCCGCACTTTCTTTCGTGAAGACTATAATGAACCAATTTGTTGAGCCGAATTTATCCACTTTGTCTCCTAGAATTCTTCAAAGTCCACCTTCTTTACAGATTTTGAAAGGTAAGTTTAGTACCCTTGTATCAGAATCCGGGTTCCTCACTAAGTAGGTTAGCTCAATAAGATAGTAGTTCCTGTAATGTTGCAGCGCCTCGATGCTCTTACAGGTTTCCGCTATGCGGCGTTCCAATCAATTCAAATTTTCAAAACTGTTTTGCTTCAGTAGATTCCTGCATTGAAACAGTTTGACTCTCTGAACCTGTTGTTAGTCCCATTATTTGATCAAAGTAGGAAGTCTTTACGAAACTCTGGTGCTTAACTTCTGCAATTATGAGCATGGTTTCATCCCTTGTTCTCTGTACCCTGCTGCGTTTATAATCATGTCTTCTTGATATTGCTAGTCTGCAGGAAACTTGGCTAGGCTGATCAATCTCCTCTGAAGACCGAGGTTCAGAGGAACTGAGATAATTCTTTGACATCTGATACTATTGGGATTTTCTCGGGATCGATTGGCACCACATTCTGATCTTTGAGACCGCTTCCGGTACAAACAAATACCACGAGAGCATTCTTGTCAATTACGTCTCTGAGGTGAGGTAATACTGCCAGGGGTGCGGCGCTAGCAGGCTCCACAAATATGCCTTCCTTTGAAGCAAGATCCCTTTGCGATTTCAGTATTTCCTGATCTGATACCGTCAGAAGCTGACCCTTTGAATCGATTACAGCCTTCAATGCTTTTTTCCAGGAAACTGGATTTCCGATCCTAATAGCTGATGCCACAGTCTCAGGATTCTTCCACCTGACTACGGTATCTTCTCCTCGGAGGAACGCATCGGCTAATGGGGCTGCACCTGATGCCTGTACCCCTATCATCCTTGGTGTCTTGTTTGAAAATCCCCACTTCTTGAGCTCTGAAAATCCCTTCCAATAAGCACTTATGTTGCCTGCATTACCCACTGGTAGGATGACATAGTCTGGAACCCTACGGCCTAGCTGTTCAAATATTTCAAAAGCTCCTGTTTTTTGACCCTCAATTCTGAATGGGTTTACAGAATTGACCACGTAGAGATCTTTCCTGACGCTTGCTTGAGACATCATGATTTCGAGCGCGGCATCAAAGTCACCGGCTACACGTATGACGCTTGCACCGTGGATCACGGCTTGGACCAATTTTCCTCCAGCTATCTTTCCAGAAGGTATGAGCACAATTACTTTCATGCCCGCACGCGATCCGTAAGCAGCAGCTGACGCAGAAGTGTTGCCTGTAGACGCGCATACTAGAGTCCTGGCTCCAATTGACTTGGCCCTTGTAACAGCTACGGTCATCCCTCTGTCCTTAAATGAGCCAGTTGGATTTTGGCCTTCGTTTTTCACGAATAGTTTTAATCCTGTTTCTGTCGCAATCTTGTCAAGGCGGATCAGGGGAGTGTTCCCTTCATTTATTGTTACGGGTGTAGTTCCATCCTCTATTGGTAGCACCCTTGAATATCTCCAAACTCCAGTTCCTTCAAAGTCTTCGAACGTAGGATTTCCAGCATCAAGTGTCAGTTCCAGAACTCCACCGCAATCGCACTTTGAAGTTATTGGTTCTTCACTGAACTCTCTCCCACAGTCAAAACAGTGCAATGACCAGTCGCTATTGTTCTTCAACAATTCTAGCTCCTCCTCCAACTGTTGTTATGAAACCCTTCGCTGATATTCCGTGGTCAGCGAAACATTTTGCCATTGCGCTTTGAACTCTTCCTGGATCGATTTTCTGTCCATCTACAACTGCAGCAATACTTGGTCCTGCACCACTGATAAAAACTCCGGCTGCACCTACTTGCAAAGCAGAGTCGCGAACCTGATCAAACCATGGTATCATAACCTTCCTTGCTGGTTCTACAACTGAGTCTTCGAGTCCACTTCCTATCATGGCAATATCACCCTTTGCAAAACCGGCTACTACCCTAGTTGCGAACGATATGTTCTTGGTCATTTTGTCTAAGTTAACCTGTTTCGGTAGCAACGATCTCGCATATTCTGTCTTTCTATTTGGCAGTTTTATTTCTGGAGTAACTACCACGATAATCATTCCCAAGGGCGGGGGAAACCCCACTGTTTTAAGGGGTCTTTGGTGCACTATCCTGAATCCTCCCTGAAGTGAGCCTGCGATATTGTCGTAGTGCCTCGCTCCGGATGCCGCGTACTCTCCTTCCACTGCGACAGACAATAGCATCTCATCAGAAAGGCCCAGGTCGAAGATCCTGTTCATGGCCACTGCCGTGGCGACTGATGAGGCAGCACTGCTTCCCAGTCCAACTCCTATGGGTATCCTGTTATTGATCGTCACTATGATCTTGTACTTAAGGTTGAACTTATTTGCAAATGCCTTAGCAACAGCACCTGCAGCTGTGACATCTATCCCAGGTATGACGTACCCGTTCTTGTAGTTCAGATTTACTTCGCTTTCCTGCGATTCAAGAGCTAGGAGTTCTATGCTATCTCTTGGATCATTTAGGCCAATGACAAATACATCAAATCCAGATCCCAAATTCGCTGACGAAGCAGAGGCTTCAACTACGATACGCTTCATCATTCATCCCCTCCAGGGGTGTCGAAATATGGCAGGACTGTGAAGGATATTTTCAAGCAAACAGATCTGAATCTGACGGTTTTAGAATTTTCAATATCTTCTCTCATTTAGAGTTCTTTTCCTTTAACATTTATTTAATGAATATATCAGCTGACTTCCATATCATGCCTAATCTTGGTCTTGGTGAGACCTCATACCCTGCGTTTTCCTGGTATGAGATAAAGGCAGCTGACCTCTATCAACTTAGATTTATCCATCTCTCCGCACATCTTGGTACGAATTCCAGAATATGACCCTATATGTGCCTGTACTAGACCTAGTTGTAGTTCCCGTTTGAGTTGTTGCTCCAGTAGACGTAGAAATGGAGCTATTTGTTTCCGGATAAGCCGTCTCAATGGATGTATACTTGGATCCTGTTACAACCTCTGTAGTAATGCTTTCTGTCAGGGGTGTCATCAGAGTCCAGTCTACATCAGATTCGTTCTCAACGAACGAGGGAAAGTGCTGTACGCTTTCTGGTCTAGACATAGGACTTCAATCTGTTATTATACATTTCATATTTAAATCTACTGAAATTTATTTTCATATATGTTGATCCCTGTTTTTCCAGATTCCGTAGCTCATTACCATACCTTATGAATCTCTGGTTAGCCAATGTTTTATGAATGTTGTACCCCAGCCTTTCTTTGAATAAAATCTAAGAAGAGTTATTTCCTGAATACACTCCCCTTATCGAAGGAATGGCTCCATGCATTTTGTTATTGACCTCGTGTCATCCTGATCGCTTAAAACTGTGATAGCGACTCTTCTCTTGGAGGGCAATATCAAATATTGTCCATTTGTTCCATCAGCAAAATAAGTTCCATCGTCCCCTATCCATAAGTAGTATCCATAGGAATTTTTTCTAAGGAATGTTGGACTGTCTTTTGGAACCTGCAAGCGAACTTGTGGGGACCTCATCTCATCGATCCAGTGTTTAGGTACTATCCGCTCATAGCCATATTTTCCATCTTCAAGAAAGAGGCGTGCGATCTTTTGTAGATCTTCGTGATACAATTTCAGTCCCGTTGAGCCTGCACAGTACTTCCCATAATTTTTCCATTCAAACTTCTCAATTTCCATTGGCTTGAACAAAATGTCACTGATCCAAGCGGAGAGATTGATGCCCAACTCTTCTTGGATAATTACAGAAATCAAGAAAGGTCCGACATTCGAATAGACAAAAAGTTTTCCAGGTTCACTAATCAAGTCAGAATTCAAAATGTAATCCAGCAATTTGCCTGGAGGAATATTCGTGATGTCTTTGCTGAACATCAAACCCTTTGCTTGCCCGATAGTATGAGTCAAAAGATGTTTCAGTTTTAAATTCTCCAATCTCGTTAAATTTGCTCTGTTGGTAAGATTCACCAGTCTCTTCAGGTAGGGCCAGACCGGAGTCTCTAGAGTTAACTTCTCGTTACCGATGAGTAATCCTTTCTCCATTGCTATTCCTAGGGCCAGTCCAACCACTGGTTTGCTAAGCGACCGTAGTTCTTGTAGAGAGCCCTTACCTCTGAAATAATGTTCAAATGTTTCCCCTTTAGAGGTGGTAGCCATAATACTGTACACATTGACTCCCAGCCTGTTTGAATCCTTCATTACACTGAATCTGCCTACTACTTCATCGAAAACTTCTCCAAAATTGTCCTTGCTTGATATCACGTTTTGACCCTTCCTTCCCTCAATTTGTGCGTCCTTTATGCTTATCCTTGTACCACTAATCAACGTTTCTGTCCTGTATTGTTGGATCTATTGACTAACTAGATCACTGAAATTTAGGCGATTGACCCTTGGCATCTTAAGAAACAGTCGGGTTGAAATATTTTAAATAGCAACTTTCCCTAACATATCCAATGTCAACAGATGCAAATCTTATTTCGTTAATTCAGTCTTCGAGAAAGTCCTCAGAAGATGGTTCTATCGTGATTTATAACCTCACAAATGGCTTAGATTTCTCCAATCCGAAAAAGATAGCTGAAACGCTTGCGAAGGTGTTCTTTGAAACCGACGGAATTAAATGGTTCAAGGTTGAAGGGGATCATATAGCTTTCAATCCCACGTTTAAGGTGAAAATACTCCTGGCAGAGGAACATTCAAAACTACTGGGCCAAACGGTCAATGACTTTCTGAAAGATTTGAAGGGTGATGAAGTCAACAAAGAGTTTGCCCACCAGATTCAAGATATCTCAACCAATGAGGAAAAACAAAGAACTGTAATGGGATTTGCCGCTATTGGCGCTCTTCTAAACAAGCCATTTTATCTAAAAGATGATAAGACTGAAGTTGAGGATCAGCTGTTTACACAAATGCTGGGCTACCTAGAGATCAGAAGCCCTGATGATAAGGATCTGATTGACTGGGAAAATTTACCAATTTAAGGTTGCAAAAAAGCGAATATTCATTGAGAGATGATCACACTGTTCAGGTTGATCGCGTTTGAATAGTCGAAGTCCTTGATTATATTGTAAATCTGTCTAGTATCCGTTCTCTCTATCTCTTTAATTTCGTACAGCTTGTCCAACACAGAGAGATATTCTGTCCTGTTCCTGTAAACTCCAAAAACCACGAAATCTATGTCTCCACTGACATTGTAAATCGAAAGAATTCCCGGCAGTTTCTTGAGTTTCTCGCCCAAGGATTCTACGTAATTCAAACCATACTTCCCTCTTACAAAAATTACGACCGGATAATCCAGATTACATTTCTCGCAGTTAAGCGATGCCTTTATGCCACTAATCAGTCCGCGTTCTTCGAGGGATTTTTTCCTCTTGCTCACTGCCGAAGGAGAGAATATTCCAATCTTTTTCCCCAATTCAGAGTTGGTCTGAGATGCATCCGTAGTCATCTGTTTAAGCAACCTGAAATCAAAAATATCAGTTTGTGTTCCTTTTTTGGTATTCATAAGAACACAAAGGTCCCTTGATATATAAGGTTGAGGAAATTTCTTTCTCTATTTCGTCAAGCGATGTGTTTTTATTTCCTAAATGTGTTGCCGCTAAATCTTCCAAACACGTTTAAATAAGATGTAAAATATTTACAAACTTATGGCCATAGAAGATTCACATCTCGGTCTTAAAAAAAATACAGGTGGCCTTTGGCTCGGAGTTTTTCAGAGTTTGGCATTTGTTGCTCCCGCAGCCACTGCCGCCTCGTTTTATGTGGTCGAAGCAGGAATACTCGGAGCTTCGCTTCCGATAACCTATGTCATAGCGGTCATAGGAGTTCTTTCTGCAATGTATATGAACTACTCCTTCTCAAAGAGAATTTCACACGCAGGGGGATACTATGCATACGTCTCGGCTGGGTTCGGTTCCGGAGTGGGAATTTATGCCTCCTGGCTCTATCTTTTTAATTTACTAGGAGCCGTCAGCGGCTTTTCAATCCTGTTCTTTGCAGGAGTCTTGCAGCCATTGATTCCGGTTTTGGCTACAAATCCTCTTGGCTGGATCCCACTGATGTTTATCCCGTTCCTTGTGATCACTTTGCTACTGTTAAGCGGATTGAGACCCTCTCTGTTTTACACTATGATAGGAGGAGTCCTTGAGGTAATTTTCCTTGTTGTCATATCCATAATAATCATAGTGAAAGTTGGACCAGGCAATACAATCATCCCTTTCACCTTCACTGGTCATAGCTTCGGCCAAGTTGGTTTTGCCACCGTTTTCGCGATCCTCGGATACGTGGGAGTGGGTTCGGTGATCACACTATCTGAAGAAATGAAACAGCCGAAGAAGACTGTTCCAAAGGCCATCTTGATTGCAATAGGAATGGCCGCTGGTGCGTACATATTAAGTACATACGCTTTCACGGTTGGTTGGGGAGTGAACAATATGGCAAGCTTTGCTTCAGCGTCAAATCCTGGATTCATAGTTGTGGCTAAATATGGCGGACCAGTAGCCCTTATAGTTTTCATCATTCTGACTCTGAACAGCTTCATCTCTAACGGCATTGCCGAAGGGAATGCACTTAGCAGAACGGGTTTTGCAATGGCAAGAGATTCAATTCTCTTCCCCAAGAGTCTTTCAAAGGTTGGAAAGAAAACTGGAGCCCCTTACAAGGTGATAATTGTAGAGATGATCATAGTATTGATTATTGCACTCGTTGGAGGTATCATTTGGGGTCCTTTTATCGCTGCTGCAGTAATTACAACCATGAACGGCGCTTCTCTATACATAGTTCACATAATAGCTAATTTCTCTCTCCCAGTCTGGGGTAAGAGAACTCTCAAGGCTTCTGCGAAACAGATCTTACCGTTTGCCATATTCCCACTGGTTGCAACCGTTGTCTATGCATTTGCGGTCTATGGAGTATTCTTCCCATTCCCGGCATATCCACTTAACGTTGCAAGTATCTGGATACTTGTCCTAGCAATCGGGGGCATATTCGTTGCTCTAGGAATCTGGTCTTACAGGAAAAAGAAGAATTTGGGTACGACAGGAAAAGAAGTAGAAACATTCAATTAGATAATAGGTGAAAAAGATGCCAATTAAGAACTTGAAAGTCGAAAGACTCGAAACCAAGAAAGAAGAAACAGACTTGCAGAAACTTGTGAGCGATGTGATCTCAGAAGTCCGAAATAATGGGGACAAAGCGGTAAAGAAGTACACTAAACAATTCGACAAAGTTGATCTGAAATCCCTAGTGATGGAGAGGGACCAAATTGAAGATCTGATAAACAAAGTTCCTGACGATGTTAAGGAGCTTATCGACACTAACATCTCTAGGATACGTAAATTCGCTGAATTTCAACTCTCCATGTACAAGGACATGGAATTGAGGGTGGACAACGGCGGAACGGTACTCGGTCAGAGAGTGATACCGATAGAGTCGGTTGGAGTGTACGTTCCCGCAGGAAGATTTCCATTGCTTTCATCCGCACTCATGGGGACGGTACCTGCAAAAGTTGCTGGAGTTAAGAGGATAATTGCGGCAACTCCTCCGGGAGAAGGGAAACCTGATCCTGCGGTTATTTATGGAATAGCAAAGTCTGGGGCAACTCAAATCCTAAACATCGGAGGAATTCAGGCTATAGCTGCAATGGCGTATGGAACCGAAAGCGTCGAAAAAGTTGACAAGGTGATCGGCCCGGGAAACAAGTTTGTAAACCACGCCAAGAAGACTGCCTTCGGTAGCGTAGGTATAGACCTTCTGGCTGGACCCAGTGAAGTTCTGATAATTGCTGATGAATCTGCTGATCCCGTGAAAGTTATGTACGACCTGCTTGCTCAGGCTGAACACGATGTGGCTGCAAGAAGTTCCCTCATCACAACATCTAGAAAACTGGCAGAGGAAGTGATTGAAAGAATGGATCAGTTCATAGATTCACTTGCCACAAAAGAGATTCTCAAGACTTCCTGGGAAGAAAAGGGATCAATATACCTGTGTGACACCATGGATGAAGCCATTG
>JAMCQR010000026.1 GCA_023379555.1 Thermoplasmatota archaeon
CGCCGAGGGGGAGATTTGAACTCCCGATCTCTTGCGAGAACAAGCTATCTGTAAATCCGTTCCAGGCTTGCGCCTTCCCGGGCTGGGCCACCTCGGCTGTACTCTACCTCAAATGCACAAGGTTTATTATTATTTCCACGTTTCCAACAACAATGGAGCTTCTTGAGGGAACGACTGAAGTTCTGGATATTTTCACCAAAGAATTCGTTGATAAGAAGGAGGTCATTTTGGGTATTTCGGGGGGGATTGATTCAGCACTCGTAGCTTTCATTCTCAAGAAGAACATCAGCAAGGAGAAGATCCACCTCTACTCACTTCCTTTCGGTAAAGAGAACCGAGACGTGAAGAGGGTTTCAGATTTCCTGAAACTTCCATACGAAACTGTACAGATGGACAAGGCGCTGGATTTTTTTGAGAGCACCTCCAAGGATGCAAGACTGTTGGGTAACATCAAGGCGAGACTTAGAATGATCTACCTGTACTCGGTGGCCAATAAGTACGATGGTCTGGTAGCAGGAACTTCGAACAAAAGTGAGCTCCTCACCGGTTATTTTACAAAATTCGGTGACGGTGGTTCCGATTTTCAGATAATAGGCGACCTGTACAAGACCCAGGTATACGAGATAGCTAGAATGTACAACTTCCCGGATTGGCTTATGAAGAAGTCACCGTCAGCTGACTTGTGGGAAGGACAGACGGACGAGAAAGAACTGGGGATTTCTTATCAGAAACTGGACAAAATATTGGAGTGCTTGGAATACTTGAAAACACCAGAACAGTGCAAGTTGGAAGGGATCAATACAAAGGAGGTAAAGAGGATATACGCATTGGTCCAGAGCAGTGCTCACAAGAGGGTCAATCTGTACATCCCTAAGGTGAGTTTCCGTTCTGTCGGTTCGGATTGGATGGAATAATCACTGCGACGGCGACTGCTTGGCGGCGTTTTGATATGCTCGTATGAGGTCGTCGAATTTTATGTATGCTATGACCATGAACAGACCGACTATGACGAATCCAAATATCAATCCCACTATCATCCAGATGAGGGTCTTTTCCTTCGCAGCAGAGAACTTTCTCTGCTCTGTCATCCTTATGATCTCCCTGCATTCGTAGAACACTACCATATCTATAACCCCAAATATTGCAGTTATTCCAAAAGTAATGATCCCTGTGATCAGGAGGATTATACCCACAATGAGTGACAGAACCCAAGCTATCGTCAGCATGTCCTTTATCGTCGACTTCTCTGGCGCATCGAAGATTTGTTGATTCGAGCCGGCATTGTCTGGTTGACTTACCACATCTACTCAGTAAAAGAGTTGATATAAGGTTAACTACAGAACTTGAAAATCACACCAACTTGAATTTGCCAGTCAGAGAGTCGATTATGGGCTCCTCGTCTGGTCCAAAACCCGAGCACGTCAGCGTGTCAGGCTCAAGTTGTGTAAGGCCAGCATCTCTAATCGGGCAGCAGCTGACTCCTATGGACCTTGCCTTGTTGATCAGCTCCTGAAGTTCCTTCTCATCTTTGACCCATACAACTATCTTTTTTTGTCCCTCAGAAATCCACCGGGTCCTCTTCTCGGAGACTTTCATGGAACACTCTACAGCTGCGTGTGCGACCTGAGCAGCTATCTTGCCTTTGCCCATACCGAGGTCCTTTCTGACGGCTATGGCCATTTTCACTATGTCAGAAATTATAATTACTATTTATTTTATCACCTCGGAGAATGAATTTCTATCCTGCGATTCTGATACCTTTGGCGATTTTCACTCCACTGTTTTACCTGAACTGGAACAGAATCGACAAGGTAGTAGAGGAGTCGCTGTTCGGGCGTTTCCTCCTCTTCGGACTTTTACTTGGAATCGTGTATGTATTTCTCTTTCTATACACCTTTTACTCGCTCTCGAGGTACATCGACCTGATGCTTTTCTCCGTAATGCTGTTTCTTCCCCTGCTTTCGGCAGGCGAGCAGCTTTCAATACTCACCGGAAAATATAGGACAAGGAAGGACCTCATCCAGCTCTCCACTTCTCTTGGGGGAGCGTTCTCCTTTCCTGTCGCTTTTGCGATTGCCCTTGTTACCTATACATCAACGATAAACTACATCTTCGTGGCACTGGTGACACTATTTGCTTTCCTCGCTAATGTGATGTCGGGTTCACTTCTGTCCATTGGTATTGCAAAAAATAGGGTCCTGCTTTACTACAATTTTGCTTTCCTGGTCCAGATGATGTTTTCATCTTCAATATTCGTAGAATATCTATTCGGTTCTTACGCACTGATCACAATTATTCCAGAAATTGCAGTTGCAATATTGTTATATATGAAATTCTTTCATGAGAGGCTAGGGTCAAATTAAATGGGAGCTGCCGTAAAGGGAATAGTTGTTGCAATTGTTGTAATAATGGCGCTTACAGCCGTTTACTATGTAGTTGAGGATACAAACCTCCTCAATGGTGTCGTCACAACCACAACTTCTTCTTACCAAATTCCTTCCGAGATCACGACTCATTTTTCCAGAAATTTCACATTCACATCATCTTCTAGTTCGGGGGAAACTTTCACCTTTTACTTCACCCCAACCATAAACGATTCCCTTCAACAAAGTAACATTGCTATCAGCCACTCTTCCAATGTCAATGAAACAGTCAAGAGCTCTCAGAACAGGACTTTTGTAGCTCTGCAAATAAGCCCCGGGAACTCCTATGTCAATGTCTCATACAACATCAAATCTTACTCAAAAATTTGGAAAAACGATACAAATTCCTCAGGACTGATATCTCAGATACCATCTAGTCTGAAGAGTGAATACGATCATCCAGAGTACTTCAATTCTTCAGGGGGCAGTCTAGAGGTCATCAACCCCTCCTTCTTTAGGAACATCACCCTGAACCTGACAAAGAACGACACCACCGTGGTTGAAAAGCTCAGGTCGATCTATAATTACATCGTTCAGAACTACAGGTATAACATAACCTACAATCTGGGCAATGTACCACTCTCAGCCCAACAGGTCTATCAACTCAAGGAAGGGGATTGCGAAGAGCTTTCCTATCTTTTCGAGTCAATGAGCAGGAGCATTGGAATCCCATCTTGGACGCAGTACGGTCTTCTCATCCAAGATACGAACGGACAGACAAGTTTGGGGGAACACGCTTGGGTGCAGACTTACATTCCCACTTCCAATGGAACGGGAAATTTTGTGAACATTGATCTCACGGTAGAGGTAGGTGGTAACGACCTAGGCAGGGGGTTCCTGGTCAAATTCCCATACTCTCTTGTGGAATGGACAGACAACGGAAACTCAACCGCAATGGTTGCCTACCACACGGAGCTACTTGCCCCGTCTAACGGTATAAATATAGCCTTACAGGAGAATGACAGCGTCTATTCGTTCACCGAGTATGGCAATATAACGATCGCACAGGCCAATCTTTTTTATCTTCCCGTGGCTTACACATCTAAAGATTAGGTATGATAATTCCTTCCATTACGCTCAGTAGAAAGAAGATAGATGAAGTGGATGCACTCGATAAATACGAGTCTGGTCCCCTTTGGCTAATTGACGAAGATTACAAGAACGGAAGGGAGCTGAATTTCAAGAAATATGACGAGCTGTCAGGAATATATGAGCTCTATCTGGATGCAGAAATTTCATCGGTCGATGATGTAGCGGATGCAATAACTGGCGGGGCTACGATGGTCACGGTATCGGAAATGATGGACAGGGAAAAGCTGAGGAGAGCACTCTTCTACACAGAATCACTGGTATTATATGTAAGAGACAGGAGGGAGGTCGCAGACTACTTTTTTGCGAACGGAGGAAATAAGGTGTACTCTGACACATACCTGTTTGACGACAACGCTGTGCAATTCACGAGTAAGTTAAATTGTGATCGATGCAACACCATTATCCCTATAGGAGGATTCGATGGTAGAAGAAATACGGAAGCTCCTTCTCTACCTTAAGAAGTCCACTGGAAAATACGAGTTCAGTGAGGCAGAGATACTGACTACATTGTCAATAAAGGCAAGGTTCCTCACCCCCGACCAAGTGAAGGAGTTTTTGAAAGTAGCCATAGATCAGAGGTGTCTCAAACACGCAGACGATCTGTATTCAATCACTTGTTCAATAAACGGAATCGAACTGAGCCTGAACTACAAGCCGAATTACGATGCTCTAATGAATGAAAGCGAAGGAGAGGACATTACAGAGACTATAATTGGGCTAATAACTGCAAGTACCAAGATGAATAAGAGGGACGTCATTTCAGAAATCAATAAGCTGAGGGAGAAGAATCCCTTCTTGAGCGCAAAAGTAGCATCCATGATTGTAGCGAGATTGAATGGGGTAGACGTTTCACGCTTCCTCAATTAGAAGAGACTACTTGACAAATTCCTGCGGATCCTTGTTCAGGTATGAAGCGTACTTCGTTGCAAGGTCGTACTGATCCTGTTCCATCGCAATGTCAGA
>JAMCQR010000027.1:0-2326 GCA_023379555.1 Thermoplasmatota archaeon
TCTGCTTGCAAACTTATCTCCGAGTTCGGGTATCCTATCATCCCTCACCTTGACCTTGAGGAGTCTACTGTTGTTCTCGGAAACCGTAAGGATGACCGAATCTATGTGACCGGTCTCGCCTGGTCTGTTCGTTATGGAACTTTCCCTCCTCTTCTGGATGGAAATCTTTTGCTCCTCTTCCATGAATCTTGGTGGCGAAGTCTTTCCGACAATGACGTCTCCTCCGGATACGTAAATTTCTGGAGACACCATTCCGTTCTCGTCTATGTTCCTGTACGACTCTTCACTCCTCACTCCCCTGACTTCTGGCGGAGGAATTTCGAATTTATCTTCCTGTCCACCGGGATACCTCTTCTCTTCAGCCTTGTATGTTCTGAAGAATGCGGATCTTCCAAAACCTCTCTCAACCGATGCCTTGTTGACTATGACCGCATCCTGGATGTTGTAATTGTGATATGATATCAATGCCACAACGGCGTTTTGCCCTGAAGGCCTCCGGTTGTACTTGATGTATTTCGCTGCACCAGTCGTTACCATGGGTTTCTGAGGATAGTGAAGCACGTGTCCTCGGGTATCAGGTCTTAGTCTATAGTTTGATGACGAAAGTCCCAGTGACTGTTTGGTCATGGCAGCTCCCATAGTAACCCTAGGAGACTGGTTGTGTTCCGCGTACGGAATGACCCCAACGACCACTCCTTGAATCATCATCGGGTCTATTTCCATGTGTGTGTGTTCCGGGCCATAAGTTTTCTTCCCCTCGAAAGCATTGTTGCACTTCAGGCACTTGAGCTTGACTGCCTCTTCCCCTGGGTTCACCCATTCTGTGAGGTCGCTATAAAGGTAGGTTCCGCAGTGCGGACACTTCAGTGGTTTCTCATATGGATAGACGGAAACGAACGAGTTCTCTTCCTCTTCCGCATCCAGCCACTCGATGATCCCACCTGCTATGAGGTCTTTCACTCCCATCTTTCCAGAGAGAAGATTCTCCCTTGTGGCCGCATTGAATTTTGTCTTTCCATTATAGACCACGATTAGCGGTCTCCTTATCCTTCCCTTGTCTGTGTTGATGATGACTTCGTTCGTTGTGTCATCGAATCTAATATTGACCTGGTTCGATAGGTTACCAGACCTTCTCTTCTTTCTTATTTCGGCTACTACGCTCAATCCGTCCCTGTGATAACCGATCAGATTACCATTGACGTATATTCTTGAAAGTCCAGGCTTCTCCCCCAATATTTCTTCGAGACCCATCTTCTTCAACAGTTCGATGATGTTTTCTTCCGGGTATCCTTCTGTGATGTCTATAACCAAACTGGCGTTCTTTACGAGCCCACAGTTCTGCCCCTCTGGCGTCTCATTCGGACACATCCTTCCCCACTGGGTTGGATGCAGATCCCTTGCCTCAAAGTGCGGCTGTGATCTTGTCAGTGGCGAAGATATCCTCCTCAAATGTGAAAGGGTGGCGATGTATGAAGTCCTCTCCAGAAGCTGTGACACCCCCGTCCTTCCTCCGATCCAGTTTCCAGTTGAGATTGCGTGCTTCAACTTCTCGTTCAGAACATCTTGTCTCACTGCAGCGTTGAGCCTGATACCCCTTTTCCTGTTGTAGGTTTTTTCCAGCTGACCCTTGAGGTCCTTCAGCAGTGCCTGCGCTGAGCTCCTGAACAGCTCCTCCAGGAGGTCTCCGGATAATTTTATTCTCTTGTTTGCAAGGTGATCCTTGTCGTCTTCTTTCCTGATACCCAGATAGAGTTCAAGGAGTGCCCTTGCCATTCTCCCGAGGTATATTCCCTTCTTGGTCCTGTCGTGAATGGAGTCACCTAGATGCGGTAGCAAATTCTTGTCGAGAATCTGAGACATCTTCTTTTCCCTGAATTCTTTTGCCTGTCCTGCAGCGAACCTCTTTTCCAGGTAGTTGATTGCGTCCTTTTCACTCAATATTCCGGTCGTAGGATAGAGCTCAGTGTTTTCAGAGTCCTCTATGTTTGCCAGGACGACTGGAACCATTTTTTCATTTGTCACTATTGAATCGTAAATATCCTTGTCCTTGTCAACTCCCAGTGCCTTCATCAATACCACGAGTGGAATAGTTCCTGCGATCGACGGAATGGAAACTGTAAGTATTCCGTCTGCTTTCCTCTCGACTGCTATGAGGGCCCTGTAACCTTCCTTCTGGGAGAATATCTTTGCGACTTCGACCCTTGAATCGTACTTCTCCTCATATTCGACAATGATCTTATTAGGGGCCAGATCCTCCATTGATATGAGGGTCCTTTCTGTTCCTCCAATAATGAAATATCCGCCTGCATCTTGTGGATCCTCTCCG
>JAMCQR010000027.1:2336-6893 GCA_023379555.1 Thermoplasmatota archaeon
AAGACTGGTGGAGTGGACATTAGGATCCTCTCCGAGCAGCTGAAGCTTCTTCTCGTAAGGAAGGGATAGCAATTCCTCCTCCGTCATACCCCTTATTTTCTCGTCCTTCCTTAGGTTAATTCTCCTGATGAATTCATCAGTGTTGTTCTTGTGAAGTATGCAAATCTTAGACCTCACCATGACTGGGAACTCTCCTATCTTGATCTTCTCATTTCTAATCTCCGTGTCTTCCTCGAGAACAGTGAAGTCGAGAAACAACGGGGCCATATAGTTGAGGTCCCTCAGTCTCGCTTCGAGAGGAGTTATGTAGTTCTCCGATCCTGTGGGTTCCCTGATCTTCGGGAGCTCAATAGATATTGTCGTTTCTGGTTTTTCGACATTCTTCCGCCTCCCGAATCTGATCCTAATGTCCACTCCACCAGTCTTTGATCTGTCAAGCTTCATCTCACCAGGTAAGTCATCCTCCGTCACCCTTAGGGTGTCGAAGACCTGCTGCATTCCTGAATCAGGGTTGTCTTCTGTTGGGATAAAATCGTTGTAAGAAACTAGTTGATGGTTGACTACTTCCATCTCTTTAAAAAACGTATTCAAAATGCTATACATCTATTATTCACCTATCACGGTTCTGTATATCTTGGCAATTCCTCTTGTCCTGCTCTTTCTGACTATTTCAATAATTCTACCGGGAACAATTTCTCCTATCCCCGGGGCCTTTTCCAGTGTCTTTATGACTGGGTCGGTCCTCCTGATCTTTGGAAGCTGTCCCTTGGTAACCCCCAGTGACTTCAAAATATTCTCTTCCTCCTTTACGGGAACCAACCAGTGTTCTGGAACCATCTCGTGCATTAATATATTATATTTCGCCATAGAACTTTAGCCCTCGAGCAATCCAAAGCATTTCAAGCCTACTACATCAGAATTTTCATACAAACTCATTTTAAACCTCTGGAATTGCCTGACCTTATCTTTTAATGATACATATTCTTTGTGTTCCCATTTATTAATTATGATTAATATTTTATTATTAAATAAATCAATTCTCTATCTGTTAATTAGCTGACTGGTTAGACCACAAAATTTATTAGTCTTTTGATAACACAATTCCTGATTATACCGAGTGACGTAAAGGTGAAAAGAGCTTGCAGGAAGCACTTCTCAAATGATTCAATTCAGATTCTGATTTTCGGAACCGGAACCTTCATAATTAAAATCTCAAGTGAAGAGGGAAAGAGCCCCTTGCAATTCAATAAACAAGAAAGCCACCGAGCTTGCGAAAGTATCTTATGATTTCTTAGAGTCTGAATATATGGAGACGGATCTAAAATCACAAATTAAGAGTTCGAGAAAAGTGAGCATTGATGGAACCAAGGTAACCTACGACATGACTAATGGAGTGGACTTCTCCAAGCCTAGGAAAACTGCAGAGGCCCTTGCGGAGGCCCTTTTTGAGGAAGATGTTTCAAAATGGATCACGTACACCTCAGGGGAACTGACTGTGAGTCCGACTCAAAAGATCGAAATTCTGATAACATCCGACCACAGCAAGAAAGTAGACAAAACTGTCGAAGAGTTCAAGAAGGATCTGGAAAAGAATGAGATGGGCAGCCATTATGCAGATGCAATGGAAAAGGCCGCAACATACAAGGCAGGGATTGGAACATATATGTTTGCAGGGTTAATAGGTGCAATGATTGTCGAGTCGTCAAACCGAAATGCAGAAGGGAAAGAATACCTGGATAAGGTATTCCAAAAAGTCATGAATAATGTGGAGATCAAAAAGATAGGCTGAAAAAAGAAACTGTGAATCTAACGAGTCTCCATCTTATAATTTACCAAGAGGTCTGGGGCTCGTGTTGAAAAAAACTGGCAAGCGAAAGGCAAATTCTGAGGTACGTAAGACTTCAATCTCGATCTCGGATCTTGATTTCTTCCGGAGCGTGTTCAAATCCAAATTTCACCAAATAGCCAGTCGAGAAAGTCTGTAGCAAACTGGCCCGGGGGAGCCTATGGTAAATGCATCTTTTCAATCCAGCCCTTCCAGCCAGGGCAGCACTTCTCTTATCAGAGACGGCCCGTGATGGGCGAAGAAATCGTATTCACCGGGAGTGAGGTAGATTTGCCTATTGTTATATGATCTGAGGTTCACCCACTTTCTGGAGGATATCACCGTATCGAGCATATTGACTTCACGTTTGGTGAACATCTTGGGTTCCATGATGATGTAATCAGGGTCACTCTCTCTCACAAAATCAAAATCTGGATAAAGCCATTCTTTCGAAACTCCTGAATAGATTGACTTGAAATTCATGAACCGAAGAACGTCGGTTATATATGAGAGGGAGCCGAAAGTTACTGGATCTCCGAGATCACATTCTAGGTACACCGTTTTCTGTTTACCGATTCTTAGATCCTTGGTAAGCTCCCACAGGTCCCTTTCAAGTACTCTTCCATCGTCCTCCCTTCCTATGACCACACCGACCTTTGTCACCAGGTCAAGAACACCCGCCAGAGAGGACGGGAGTTTGAATGAGAATGTCCTGAAGTGCGGACTGAGTTGGTCTGCGACTGAGTTCTGGTAACCCGTAACGGTCAGTATCAAATCTGGCCTCAATTTCTCAAACTGTTCGATGCTTGCATACCCGTAACTCGCTACCTTCTTCTTGGTCATTGCTTCCTGCGGTCTAACACAGAAAGGAGTCACGCCAACTACCTTGTCCCCCATTCCTAGGTCGAACAAGATTTCGGTAATCGCAGGACTGAGACTTATGATTCTTTCGATAGTCTCTGGGACTTCTACCTCCTTGTTCCGATCGTCTATCAAAGTGACCAAAGCAATTGAGATTTCGAACACCTATTTTAACGTCAACGGAGAAATTAGCTCGATATATACCTCAGAAGCTGGTTATATTGGGCATATCACCAAATTTTTAATGGGCAAACCAATTTCCTTCCTGTAGATTAATGGCTAAGATTAGGATATTCGGTGACGGTAAAGAGGTCCAGGTTGAAGGAAAGATGAGCGGTGAGGTCATACTGAAGCAACTCGGACTGAGTTCAAGTTCGACCATCATCCTGCGAAATGGCAAGCCCATACCAGAGGACAGCCTTGTCGGGGAAGATGACGATATCACGATCATCAAGTCGTTTTCAGGCGGTTGAATAATCCATCCTATACCTGAGTACCGCAACCATTCCGCCATACGATTCGACTATTTTTCCAGTTTCCCACGAGCCATGGACAACGAACAACTTACAGCCACCCTGGCTGCACTTTTCCATATAAGTTGCTGCTCTGGGACCCCTGAAGAATTTATCAGACATTAAAAGTGTAGAGACTGCCCTCATATCAAGCGCTTTCTCCACCTCCTTCTTACCGTAATAAGAAATACCCAAGCCAAATCCTTTGAGGAAGTCTGAAATCAATTTACTTTCCGCACTCCTTCTGAGGTTTACAACGCCCTCTTGGAGCAACTCCCTGATACCGTCCTCTTCAGATGATCCAATTTGAGTATTGACAGATTTGTAGCCGTTCTGGGAGAGGAGTTTAGAGATAGAGTCCCTGAATATTGATGGACCTATTATGTAGATTTCTCCCTGACGGTGCTTTTCCATTTTCTCTAGGAAATCTTCTCGATAGCTGTTTTCTTTTCCTTCATACATCTTGCCAGTGCTTGTCGAAATTCTCCAGAGCATATCGTTCTTCGACTCATTGATTCCATATAGTGTGATGTTTTGATCGTCCGTGGACAGTACCAGAACTGTTGAGTTTGTTAGACTTGAAGACTCTTCAAGAGTACGGACAAAATTGACTCTATCCAGCGGAACTATTGAAATCGTGGATTCTGGTTCCACATTGATAGACTGATGTTCACCTATGTAGTCCTCTGGCCCCCCGATTATCTTACCAAGTATATGGAGCCTGGAGGAGAGCTCAAGGAACTCTACACTCTCAATCCTGATCGATACTTTTATCTTTTCTCTCTCCGTCCTCTTATTTCTAATCACGTCCTCTTTCCTCTCCACTCTTCTCAGAACTTCTGCGACGAGAACGTCTCCTTCTTTGAGGAACAGTGAGAGGTACCAAAGGTCTTCTCCTCCCGTGATCTCGATGTTCACCAGATCATCCTTAATCGTGAATTTCAAATCCTACCCTCTCCACCATTTTCCGGAAGTTTTCCATGTGGCTACCGTTCCAGTAATACCTCTTGCAACTATTGCAACGGAAGATCTGTTTCGCATCCTTGTTGACATATTCTGGGAGCTCAAGCCCATTTTCTACACTTTCCAAACTGTGACCGCAAATGCTGCAAAGTTCCATGAACCTGTGCTCTGGAGCAGGTAATGCACCTTTGAGTTCAGCTAACTGCCTTTCAGAGTTGTGCGATTCGATAAGCACGGAATTTTTCAGTTTGCCGTGCAGTAGCTTGTCCCTCGTCAGTATCAAATTATTTTCAGATATGCTGATGATATAAGAATCATCCTTGTCCTTTTCTATGTACTTCACATCATACCCGATTATCCGCAGATATCTGGCCAGTTTACCGAGCATGCTATCTG
>JAMCQR010000028.1:0-336 GCA_023379555.1 Thermoplasmatota archaeon
GTCTAGGGGGTGCGTTCTTTCCAGGAGACTTTCAGGAGTATCATCGTCCCTCACTTCCAGACATTTCTGCAATATTATTGGACCACCATCTATGTCATTGGTCACCAGATGAACTGTTGGCCCGGAGACCTTCATCCCGCTGTTTAGAATTGCACTGCTCACCTTGGTTCCATACATTCCCTTTCCACCAAAGAGGGGGAGCAGGGAGGGATGGACGTTGATTATGGGCCGAATATTCAAGAGTTCATCTGGAAGTATCCAGAGGAACCCAGCAAGAACTATCAAGTCCATTTCTTCGAAAATTGGCTTCAGGATGGAAATGATGTCCTTTTTCTG
>JAMCQR010000028.1:346-1470 GCA_023379555.1 Thermoplasmatota archaeon
AACTATTGTGTTGATATTCTTCTTTTCTGCTCTCTTTAAGGCGTAAGCTTCCGGATTGCTGGAAACAACGTATGAAATCTGTACTTTAGGGAGGTAACCATCGTCGACAGAATCAATTATGGATTGTAGGTTAGTCCCGTTTCCGGAAACTAGTACTGCCAATTTCATCTGTCATAACAATTTCATCGAATATATATCTACTTTTATCTTTGAGACCAAGCGCCATCTGGAGCTCATAGAACGTGATGACTGGTCTGGAGAAGGTGCCGTAATCCTCGATGGTTACTCTCGGGCATGCAGTATTTATATACACTTCAGCTGGGAAATTCAGGAGTTCTTCGTCCCTCACCAGGTCAAGAGTAATGATGAACGATGTTCTTCCAGCTTCATTCAATAATTTTGAAGCCACTCTCGCCAGGGAGTACCTTGTCTGTCCGATCTTGGTGGATACTATGATACCGAATTTCTTGGCTCTTGAAGCTATGTCAATTGCGTTGTACCGCTGTGCAAGGAACTTTCTCTTCTCCCTTTCCAAGTCAAGATATTCTCCCGTCTTCGGGTTGAAGGCTATTACTCTCTTTTCCGGTAAACCGAGGGCAATTCCCAGTGGGTGAAAGACCCCTTCACCTATGAAAAGGACGTTCTCCTCTGTTCCTCTCGCAGTAGAGATATTACACCCCAATATCTGACCAGGATAGAATACTCTGGAGTCCCCATTCTTCAGAGTAACGGTGATACCAGAATCCTCAAGCTTCTTCTTGATACTCGGAAGTTGATTTGAATAAGTGACGTTCGACGTCAGGATCAGGGAATTGAAAGGAATTTTTCCACCATCTATATCAAAATCCAATTCTTCCTGGATTTCTTCAAAAATCACATTGGAAAATGAACCTAGGTTAGGAATTGGGCTGTGCCCAAACTGTACGAGTAGGTCCCAGTTCCCGTTTTGAGGTAAGTCACAAGCACCCCAAAACGGATCTCCCACAAAAACGAGCTCTTTATCCTTGAACTCTTTTGTGATCTCTCCTATTCCTCTCTTCATCCCCTCCGGTAGCTGGACAGCCACAGACTTTGCAGCCTTGTACCTGTCATCCTCCTTTATTCTCTTCAAAACCCCTGTAAAA
>JAMCQR010000028.1:1480-6727 GCA_023379555.1 Thermoplasmatota archaeon
TAACCGTTGAGCCGTGGTAGCGAAGCGGCCTAACGCGCCAGACTTGAGATCTGGTTCTCTCACGAGATCGGGAGTTCAAATCTCCCCCACGGCGTTGATACATTAGTTCAGCGCCGGGAACACTTTTATTTTGAAAGGAGTTGAACTTCTATGTCAAAAGTTCTATCGGCAGCTTAGACTACGAGCCATGAGATGAGGAAATTCCACCTCCTCAGTTCCTGATCATTCATTCAACAAAGCACGGCAATCAAAAATCGTTATAAGCATGAAAATGATTGCTCATTTGACAACCATAATTTCCACTTTCCCATATTATGGCGGGAGATTCTATCAGCTCAAGGAGATAATGGGAATCTTGGAGAAACATAAGGATCAATTCGACGTAGTTGTGGACGTATTCGGTGGATCTGGGAAAGTATTGATAAACATTCCAGAGGAATGGAGGAAGGTGAGGTATACAATGAAGTCAACAAGGACCTTTACACGACGTTCAAGGTTCTCCAGGATGAAAGGAGATATAGATTGTTGACCAGGAAGCCTGAGGAATGCATTTCCTCATGCACAAATATTCAACGAACTGCGATTCTCACATCCCAGATCGGACGTTGAAATAGCATTCAAGAGATCCTACGTCAGGGCCAACATACCGCCATTGAAGATTGATTATTTCTTGGGAGTCAAGAAATGGATTGTCGAGAACATAGATTTCAAGAACCTTATGACCAGATACAACAAACCTAAGGTTGTGCTGTACCTGGATCCGCCCTTATTTGGACGGAGGCCAGACATACAGATACAGCTTTAAGATGAATGATTTCCTAGACTTGAAGAAGCTGCTTGACAAGCATCAGGGAACCTACCTGCTGAACCTGTCGATGCACGATAAGCAGATGATTGATGTTTTCGGGAATCCGGACATGGTGACAGAGCATTACATGCCCACTACAGAGGGGACATACAATGAAGGGAACAGATGGGAGTGCGGGTATTGGTGGAAATTCTTCTAGACTTTTTCAAGTATTCTTGGCACTAATCCCTAGTATTTCATACGTTTTAGTGACAATCCACTTTTGTCTTTTCTCAACACTCTCCGGTGTCCAATCGCTATTTTCATTCATTATTTTCTTCGACATTTCAAACGCTGTAGTACCGTCTTCTCCGTTCATGTATATTTGTTTCTTTTTGGCAAAGCAGTCGTTCTGCTGACTGACGTTCTTCTTGCTGGAGAGCAATGTCAGATTTCCCAACTTGTTAACCCAAAGATTTGCGTCTTCTCCGGTCCATTTAGTCTTCCAATCCTTATTTGACTCCCAGGCTATAGGCAAAATATGATCCACCTGTACATTTCCGTAGTAAATTTCAATAAACCTGCTCTTGGAGTCGTCTTCAATGTCATTTTCGATAAGAGCCAATAATGGCTTCAGCCAAGTTTTGCTATACGCATCATTTCCTAAGGCTAACGCCATTTGATCAATTACTCCATCTTGCTTTATTTTCTTGTCTATCTCTGCCATAATGAATTCCAAGGATTTATCGGTCTTTATCCACCCTATAATATTGAAAAGGAGTTGCTTGTAACTTGAAATGTTTTTCCCAGCAATCCAGTATGAGTAGTAGACCTTTCTTATCTGAGATGCCAATGCTTCGAATTCATTGAAACCCATCATCTTAGAAGCAGTCAAGATTGATTTCCAGAAAGCGTCATTCAACACATAGAAGAGCGACCAAATAGCCTTTAAGCGCATCCAGTAAACATCCCCGTATTTATTGACAAATTTCTGGAAATCGAGAATTACCTCATTTGGATATCTCTTTTTAAAATTTTCTTCGAGTTCTTCGTATAACCCTCTCTTAGGATTTTGAGCAAGGAGATAATACTCGTAATATGTAAAGAGGGTTGTAATCGTCTCCCCATCTTCCCCAGATATTTCCTTAATGGTAGTTTCAATTTGATTCCAAACGTAGGAAAACTGGTCCCATTTCTCTTTCCCTAATTTGTCCATCAAGAAACTCTTAATCAGATCAGCGGGTGTCAGGTCAAGCCCTCTCGCGTTCATTATTCGGAATAGTTTTATCGCATAATTCCACTCTGAACACTTAATCGTAATCATAACTACATTGTCTAGGAGAAAATTCACAATTTTTATTATCCCTTCGATTCCGTCTCTTCTATAAATGCCATTAAGCTTATCCCTGAATATTTTGGCGGCACTTAAAAATCTACTTTCACTTTTTGTGAATTCTTCACTACCAAAATCAATTCCTTTCTGGACCTCCTGTTCGAACTTAACCTGCTGATCCACCTGGGTTATAAGCTTAAGTCTTTCCTTGTCCATTTCGTAACTTTTAACTCCTGTTTGCAGTTTCTTGAAAAGGGTTACGTTTGTCTTTTTCAACTCCATTTCATAAATATCTCGCACCGTACAAAAGAGAATTGTCAAGGAAGTCAATCTTTGTTGGCCATCAATTACTTCGAAATAACCATTACTCCCTTTAGTCAATATTAGAGATCCCAGAAAATAGTTTTTCTCAGAAGAATCCATAGAAGAAGATATATCATCCCATAATTGCACTATCTGGTCATCTTCCCAACTATATTTTCGTTGATACCTTGGAACTTCGTAAAAACTGTCTGAATCGCCGAATATCTTGCTAATAGTCTTTAATTCTGGTACAAATATCGGAGATCCAGCCATCCTTTATCCCTCCAGTAAAAATAGATTTTTCACTCTCTTGGAGCAAGAAAGTCTCATTCGTATATATGAACATGCAATATATAATAGTGTTCAATTATTCAGTTCACATTACTATCCATTTTCAATTTCAAAAATATGCATGTTTGTAAAGTTTTCAATGGATGTTTCTGAAGGAGTCCTATAGCGAGGGGAGCAGGCGAGAGTGTAGGTACTGGTGGAACTTTTGATGGCCAGAATTACGAGATAGATGCATCTGATCTGCTACCCGTAAAACTGTAACAATTTTCCTCACTTTTCATTCATTTTCACCTCGAGTTTCCTGGTGTAACCCTCCCTGAATGATTGGTCATTCAGGAACTTCCTCCTGAACACTCTTGGAGGGAGGTAATCGATTGATGAGTGTGGCCTCTTCTCATTGTAATCCGTGAACGCATTCTCTATGGCGACCGATGTATCTCTGAAATCTGAGAATTCGAAGGGCCAGACGTAATCCGTTTTTAGGGACGAGTGGAACGACTCTATGTTCCCATTGTCCTCTGGCGTGTGTTTCTGGATGTATTCCAGGGATATTCTCAGCAGATTCATTGAACTCCTGAACTGCTGAGATATGTACTGAGGACCATTGTCCGTTCTGAGTATGAGTCCTTCAGGAACTTCATCTCCAAACGACCTCATAACGGCATCCTCCACCGCCCTGATTGCATCTTTAGACAAGCAGGATCTGGAATATTGATATCCCTGCCACTCCTTGGTAAAACAGTCCTTTATTGCCATCAGATAAGTCATTCCCTGCTCTGTGGGTATGTATGTGATATCCGTTTCCCACAGCTGATCCGGTCCCGTGGGACGGAACAGGTTCCTCGTTTTTGTTCTGCCTCTGTGCTTCGCATATGGCAGCGAGAGATTCCTCTCCCTGAGGACTCTCCTCACTGCCTTCCTGTTGACTCTTGTTCCACTGTTCCTAATTCCTAAGTACAGCCCAAACTCTTCTGTAACCGTATGTCGGCCTTTCTGATGCAGTCCTGATTATATCCTCTTCGATCTGAGGGGAGAGCCTCCTCACCCTCCTCTCCTTCTCCCTGTAGTAGAGGGAGGAGAGGGATATGCCCGTGTACTGGACCCCATTAGAATTAGACAACTTGATAGAGGAGACATGTTTACATAGACATAAGTCACAGCAAGTTGGAATTACAGTAACACATCAAGAGGTGATCGATAGATGACAGGTAAACCAGCAAGAACAAAGGAAGAGAAAGCCAGGATTGTGATGGAAGCACTTACCGGCAGCACATCGATAGCGGAGATATGCCGCAGATACAACGTGACTTCATCCGCTTTCTATAAGTGGAGGGATGCTTTCATAGCTGGAGGGACTGCATCCCTTGAACCCGGGAAGTCTTCAAAAGAGGTGCAGCTGCGTAATGAGGTGGAGGGTCTCAAGACGATCATTGGAGAACTGACAGTTGCCAATGAGACTCTAAAAAAAATACAACTGTCGAGGAGAGGAGGGAAGCCATGAATGAACTGGTAGTCAGAGGGTTCACAATAAATAGCGCGTGCTATCTGTCAGGATATTCAAGATCCCTTGTTTATTATAAGGCAAAGGAGAGGCATATTCCCCTGGATCAAGAGATGAGTGAAAAGATAAGTGAAATAATCATCCGGAGGCCTTCATATGGAACCAGAAGGGTGACTGCAATGATAAGACGTTCCGGTCTTATTGTCAACAGGAAGAAGGTGAAAAGGCACATGAAAGAAATGAATCTCCTCCATAGCGACAGGAAAAGATTCAGGAAGAGCGTCCCCAGAGCCCTAGTCGTTTCAAGACCCAACATTTTCTGGGAAACAGACTTCACTAAGGTCTACATACAGAGGGAGGGATGGGTATATTTCACTGCTTACCTTGATCTGTGCTCAAGGAAGGTAAAGGGATACCTGACTTCAAGGATGGCCAGGAGCGATGAAATGATCACTGCTTTGGATTCAGCGGTATTCTCAGTGTTCCCAGACCTTAACATAAATGACCTGAGAATAAGATCAGACAACGGTTCACAGCTTACTTCAATGAAGTACGAGGATCACCTGAGAACGCTGGGAATTGACCATGGGACAATTCATCCACGCACTCCTGAGGAGGATGCTCACATAGAATCATACTTCGGCCACTTCAAGGAAGACTACATCTACAGCAGGGAGTTCAACAGCTTTGATGAATTCAGGGATTACATGGATCTGGCAGTTAAGGACTACAATTCAGTGAGACCTCATTCATCACTGAATTATCTCACTCCAGATGAATTTGAAGAGAAAATCGCTATAGATAGAGAATTTAAGGAGAAATGGTTAAAGAAACAGATAGGGAGGTACAAACATGTTGAACTCCTCGAATGAACTCAAAAAGTTGTCTAAATTAGTGGGGTCCATGTCAGCCCGATATCCTTGATATCTCCCTCAACGGCATGTCGCCTCTGAGGTCTTCAACGACTGTCATCTTGACCCTCCTTGAAGCCCTTTTTAAAAGCATTTATCACGAGAGTCTGCTCTCCTATCA
>JAMCQR010000028.1:6737-8429 GCA_023379555.1 Thermoplasmatota archaeon
TGCCAACACGCCCATGTGACATGGACCCCTGTAATTTAGACATGTTTTCCCTTTCATTCGAGGAGAATGACATGCTCATACCTCCCCATCTGTTTCTCAATCCACTTTTCCTTGAACATTCTGTCCTCCTTTATCCTGCACTCAAACTCCTCCGGAGTCAGATAGTTCGGTGATGAGTGCGGTCTCACCGAATCGTAATCATTGACCGCCCACTCTATGCAGTCCTTGAACTCGCCGTAGCTGCTGAACTCCCTGACGTAGATGTAGTCTTCCTTGAAGTGACCGAAGTACGATTCCACATGACCATCCTCTTCGGGCGTGTTGGCATGAATTGTGCCGTGCCTTATCTTCAATGTTCTGAGGTATTCCTCATACCTTCTCGACGTCAATTGAGAGCCGTTGTCCGATCTTATGGACAGATCGGAGATGTGCAACCCCGGGAATTCTGTCAGCACGGCACTGTCGAGTGCGGAGATAATCTCTTCTGTTCTCGACATCCTGGATACCAGGTGACCCTTGATCTTCCTCGAGCACAGATCGATGTAAACGTTGAAATAAACACATCCTTCGCCTGGGATGAACACCTTCATAAAATATGTCCCCCCACATCCTGTTCGGAGTGGAAACAGCGATCGCCCTTGGAGATTTCATCTTCATACTCTTCTTCCTGCTGTCCACCAAGCCCACGGCAAGCATATGCCTCCTGACACGCTTCCTGTTGACACTGTGACCGGACCTCCAGATCATTGCTTTCACCCTTCTCGTACCATAGGAAGGCCTCTCTGAGACTATTTCGTTTATCCCGGATTCGAGGAAGGGATCCATTGGTACTGACCTCTTCCTTGGTTTACAGTACAGGAGTGATCTGCTGTACTCTGAGAGTTCGCATGCCCTGTTCCTGCTGAATCCATATTGAACGAGGGAAGTCATCGCATCCCTCCTCTCCTGGAGAGTTGAATTTTTTTAACGTTTCGTTTGCGACTGTCAGGTCTCCAATGATCGTCTTGAGACCCTCCACCTCATTACGCAACTGCACCTCTTTTGAAGACTTCCCGGGTTCAAGGGATGCAGTCCCTCCATTTATAAAAAGCGGATGAAGTCACGTTGTATCCGCGACATATCTCCGCTATCGATGTGCTGCCGGTAAGTGCTTCCATCACAATCCTTGCTTTCTCTTCCTTTGTTCTTGCTGGTCTACCTGTCATCTATCAATCACCTCCAGGTGTGTTACTGTAATTCCAACTTGCTGTGACGTGTGTCTATATAAACATGTCTCCTCTATCAAGTTGTCTAATTCTAATTGGGTCCAGTACACTTCAGGACGATAAAGTCATTCCTGGAGATAAGACCCGTATACCACAGGAAGTCGGAGAGGATAAAGGCGCATGTTCTCGTTTGCGTTCTCTCACTTCTCATATCAAGGATGATAGAGAAGAAAACAGGTATGACAATATCGGTGTAAAAGTCGGTCTACTTTTCCCCAAAAAAGTCGGTTAAGAATTCCCCAAAATCGTCGGTTTAAAATTCCCCACCCTCATGGGAAAGAAAGTGAGGAATTGTGTACGACGATGAGGTGTGGAGGATGATCAGGGATATGAGGGAAAAGGGGATGAGCGTATCGGAGATAGCAAAACAGCTTGGAATAGACGGGAAGACGGTCAGGAGGTATATGAGCAGCGAGAAGGTTCCAAG
>JAMCQR010000029.1 GCA_023379555.1 Thermoplasmatota archaeon
CCTTCATCTCCAGATCTTTCAGTTTCAGTTCTATCTCTCTTTTTTGCTTATCCATTTCGTCTTCTTTGGCTATAAGTTCCCGCTGCCTTCTGTTTAGAGACTCCGTCAAGTCGCTCAATGACTTATCTTTTTTGTTTAATTCTTCAGTTTTCTGGTTTAACGTAGACTCGTATTTCTTCAACTCCTCTTCTCTCTTTTTCAGCGTTGCAATATAACCTTGTACCTGTTCCAAAATTGATAAGTCTCCCGGGTTTGCCATGGATATCCGTCTGTTATTTCATTCTACATTAATATAATTTTCCCTTTGAAAACTTAAGTTGGCACTGTTTTGATTGACTTATTATCTCATTCTGAAAATACAATTTTATTGTCTACCCTTCCTTTGAATATTTGTGATTAAATAGATCCCAATTTTAAATGGGAAAGGATCAATCACCAAATTTCCTTTCCTGGCATTTAAAAAATCATAAACCATTTTGATAGACAAACTATTCTTTCACCGTTTGGAAAACTAAGTGTGAGAAAGTATTTTCTACTCCAGGAAATCCACGGATTTTCGTAATGACCTTGTCCCCAAGTTCCTTCAAATTTCTTGATCTCACTTTTACAAGTATGTCAAATTCTCCTGCGATTATGTGCACTTCTTCTACACCATCTATCTTCGAAATTCTTTCCGATAGTTCCTCCTGCGTGATTTCATTGTTCTTCTTGAATGAGATAAAGACATAAGCCAAAACATCTATCCCTAATTTCTCATAATTTAGTTTGACAGTGAATCTATCTATTGTTTGATTCTTAACCAATTTTTCAATTCTTTCAGCGGCAGTCACCCTGTTGATACCTAAATCATCTGCAATAGTTGTAACTCTTTCTCTACCCTTTTCCCGTAGATAATTTAATATTTGAATATCAACCTCATCAATGTCCTTCATAATGTTTGATAATCAGATGCAATATAACTATTTTGCTACTTTTTGTTAATATTTGACTTATAAAAATCTATATTTTACGTTCCTTTCTTAAATTTATGCTAAGTGCTGATCCAGTACGGTACTATCTAAGCAGGAACAAGAAGGTGATTGAGGCGTCTCTCAGGGTAAATACAATAGTGCGAGGATCCTTGAAAAAATTCCTCGACCTCAAGAATTTTATTGAGATAAACCCAGTGATTATTTCCCCCATATCAGATCCTCTGAACCACCCGGTTAAAGACCCAGTCATAGATTATTACGGGAACCCATACAGGCTGACTAAGTCTATGATATTTCACAAACAACTAGCCATGATCTATTTTGAGAGGATATATTCTTTTTCGCCAAATATTAGGATAGAACCGCTTGAGAGAAGAGTTACTGGTCGCCACTTGGCTGAATTCACGCAACTTGACCTTGAGGTTAGAAATGCAAGGAGAGAAGACGTTATGGACCTTGCTGAAGATATGATCAATAAGGTGGTTGAAGACGTGGGGGAGCACGTAGAGCCTGAATTCCTGAATCCCAAACTTGCTAAATTCAAAAAACCATTCAGGAAAATAAAGTTCCTAGATGCAAAGGAAGAATATGGAGATGATTTTGAATCTGCACTGAGCAACGAAGCGAAGGAACCATTTTGGATCATTGATATACCTCTTGATTCGCGGGAATTCTATGACAAGGAAACTGCCGCTGGATCTGGTATTCTGCGGGACATGGATCTAGTATACCCATACGGCTACGGAGAGGCTGTCAGTGGAGGCGAAAGGGAATACGAATATGAAAGAATCTGTGAAAGGATAAGGAAGAAGGGTCAGAACGAATCTGAATTCTCCATCTTGCTTGAGGCTTCCAAGATAGGTCTGAAGCCTTCTGCAGGATTTGGAATAGGCATTGAAAGGCTGGTAAGGTTCATAAGGGGACTCAGTGATATAACAGATACAACTCTCTTCCCGAAAACAATTGGTGATCTGGTCTTATAAATTATTTCATATTATTAAATATAAGCAAATAAAAAATTCAATTTTTTGAATTCAAGGGTGAAATAATGAGTGAACAAATATAAAAATAGCCATTTTGTATATAACTTCATAGCCTAAATTTATTAAGGAGAATATCATTAAGAGACACCGGTGATGATTGTTTGAAGTTATATGTCTACATAATAAGACGTCTACTCCTTATGATTCCGGTTTTGTTAGGAGTCATAGCAATTACATTTGCTTTGTCCCACGTCAACATTAACCTATTGATAAGTCAGTACTTAGGGAAAGTCCATAATCAAGTGGCTATAGATAATGTTCGTAAGGAACTTCATCTAAATGGACCTTTCTACGTTCAGTATTTTTACTACGTAGGCATCCTTTTTTCTGGTAACTGGGGATTCACTGCCCCGGGTGATGTACTAGGGGCAGGGAGATCGGTGGTTAGCGTATTTGAGATGAGATTCCCGCCGACGGCGGAGCTAGCCCTTATAGCAACAGTCATAACCATTTCTCTGGCTATTCCGGTAGGTGTGTTGAGCGCAGTCAAAAAAGACAAGCCTGCTGATCATATCACGAGATTAATAGCGCTTTTCTTTGTTTCTATACCGACATTCTGGTTCGGGTACTTGGTTTTATTAGCTCTGACTCCAGGAATCAGTATATTCCCACATATACTTCAAGATAACGGAGTGGGGCAGGTAGATTGGTCAAAATATGGTTTCACGGCAACGGGTGCGACTCAACCCTGGGTCATGACTGGTGTTTATTCTGGACTGACCAGGCCTACAGGATTTTTACTAATTGACACTCTGTTATATGGGGACATCCCAGCTTTTCTTGATGGGCTGAAGCAGGTGTTTTATCCTGCGTTAGTTGTTGGACTGACAAGTTTTGGTTACTTCGTGAGATTCATGAGATCAAGCATGTTAGAGGCACTTGGTCAGGACTATGTTAGGACGGCAAAATCAAAAGGAATTCCATTAAACTATGTGATTAAAAAGCACGCAAGAAGAAATTCATACGGTCCAACAACAACAATCATGGGGCTATTTTTTGCAGGACTCCTAGGTGGAGTTGTGGTAGTAGAGAATATCTTTGGGTGGCCAGGGATGGGGTCCTGGCTTTATCAGGCCGCTGTAACAGACGATCTCACTTCCATAGTTGCGACAACATTCATTTTTGCAATCATCATAGTATGCGCCAATCTGATAGTTGATATTCTGTACGCCTATTTGGATCCAAGGGTGAGATTAGAATGAGTGAAAACCAACCTGTTAGAATTGAAAGCTCCTTCAGGAGGAGCTTAAGGACAAGAATGGAGTCGTTTATACGTTCTTTCTACTTCCTCACGAGGAACCCTTTAGCGGTCTTCGGCTTGGCAGTCGCATTATTCTATTTGCTTGTAGCAATCTTTGGCCCAATTATCGTTGGAGGGGACCCAAATACGATGAAACAATACCTCATTATCAATGGAAGAAACGTTTACACCAATCCGCTCCCCCCCTCTCTGAGATTTCCATTTGGATTAACGTTTGGAGGATATGACCTGTTAAACGGGATAGTGAAAGGTGCTAGAACCGATTTAATGATTTCGGCCGTAATCATTCTGATAGGAGCAATTATTGGCATTGCATTAGGTGCACTCGCAGGCTATACCGGTGGAGTCGTTGATGATATAATTATGAGAGTTACCGATATATTTCTCTCTATTCCATTTCTGGTGCTTGCAATAGCAATGCTGGCAATCCTCGGAAGGACGCTGACAATCATGGTTGCTGCCTTCGTAATCGTGTGGTGGCCAACTTACACCAGAATTATTAGAGGACAAGTGCTGACTGTAAGGGAACTAAATTACGTTGAGGCATCTAGGGCTGCAGGAGCTGGATCATTAAGGGTAATTGGAAGACATATTCTACCAAACTCAATTTATCCTCTTTTCGTTCAAGGATCACTTGATTTCGGCAACGTAATAATTGGATTTGCAACTCTAAATTGGCTTGGTTTCGGATATGCAAATTATGCACTTGCCGAATGGGGAAGCATAATGAACTTGGCAACCTTAGAGGGTACTAACGCAGTATTCCATTACTCGTGGACACTCTTGATTCCAGGGTTCACCATACTGTTATTCGTCCTTGCTTTGAATTTCCTAGGCGACGGGCTCAGAGATGTGCTTGATCCCAAACTAAGGAGATAGATTAGCATGCAGGAAGTATTAGAAAAGGGAGCTGGAAAAACTGAGGAAGTCTTGAAAGTGAAACATCTCAAAACGCAGTTCTTCATATATGATGGAGTAGTGAAAGCATTAGAAGATGTTACATTTACGCTGCATAAGGGAGAGGTTCTTGGGCTGGTGGGAGAGACTGGTTGCGGGAAATCTGTAACTGCGTTCTCCATCACGAAATTGATCCAAGACCCTCCTGGAAGGGTTGTCAGTGGAGAGATATTGCTTAGGAATCTGAATTTGCTGAAAAATAACGAAAAAGAGGTATCGATCAGATTAAATAGAAAACGACCAAGGGTAAAAAGGTATGAGAGGCGTATAAAGAGAGATGAATTGTTCTACAACCAGATAAGAGGAAAAAGCATATCAATGATTTTTCAAGAGCCAATGGCTGCCTTGAATCCTGTATATACTGTTGAGGACCAGATAATCGAGACGGTCGTTCTTCACAGCAGGTGGAATCTTTTGAATGTCTCAAAAAATGCCCACCGGGATCTTGATCATTTAAAGAAACTTTATGAAGATGTCCGGAATACAATCAGCAAAGAGGAGTCGAAGGACCTACTGGATTACAGGGACCAGATTAATGAGTCATTCCCAGAGGGGTTGATAAAGGAGGAGCTCATCCGAATTTCAAATTCCAACAAAGGAATTGAATCACTTTCAAAACACCTAGAACTGTTGATTTCCGCAGGATCCATTTACGGAAGTAAGGCAGAAAAATATGATGTGATGATGTCTAAAGACGAAGAAATAAACAGGATTAGAGAACAGTTATTGCTAGAGACGGATGAAAACAAGGCAATTGCAATGGAAAAGGAGCTTGTGAAATATTCCAAAAAAGTGAATTTAGTAAAACTGTCCAAACAGCTGAAAAGAAATAAGAAAGATGCTGTAATTGTAGAGGCCAGAAGAGAGGCTTTGAAACTCCTTGAAACCGTTAACATAGCAGATGCCTACGGCATTCTCAAGAGATACCCACACGAATTGAGTGGAGGGATGCTTCAAAGAGTTGTTATATCCATAGCGCTGGCGAATGATCCAGAGATACTTATCGCTGACGAGCCAACGACTGCGTTGGATGTGACAGTTCAAGCTCAAATCCTGGGAATAATGAGGCAGCTTCAGAGAGAGAAAGGGACCTCGATACTTCTGATCACACACGATTTAGGTGTTATTGCAGAAATGTGCGATAGAGTTGCAGTAATGTATGCCGGGAACATTGCAGAATTAGGAACTGCGGACGAAATATTCCATAATCCAAAACATCCATACACCATTGGTCTTCTTTCTTCAATACCCAGAATTGATAACCCAGATAAGAAACTTAAGAGTATTTCTGGCACTGTGCCGAATCTAATTTCGCCACCATCTGGCTGCCGTTTCCACCCTAGGTGCCCGTTTGCCTTTGATAAATGCAGGACAGATGTACCTATTCACGTTGAAGTATCACCAAATCACATTGTAGCTTGCCATCTATTCAATGGAACAGAGGTGACTGATTATTAGTGATATACTGATGAGAGGAATTGGCCTGAGGAAGTATTTCCCTATAAAGGGAGGAGTGATGGGAACGACCAAGGGATACGTGTATGCTGTAGATGGAGTGAATATTACCATTTACAGAGGGGAAACCCTTGGACTGGTGGGTGAATCCGGATGTGGAAAGACTACCCTAGGCAGAATTTTGATAGACTTGATAGGTCATACAAGCGGGACATTGGTATTCAATGATGGAAAAGCGCTGGATACTAACTCACAAACTGTCCCGTGGGACGAACTGCAACGTGAATATGACAACATAAAGACTCAAAATATTGCTGAAATGAGGAAAATGGAAAAGGAACTTCTTAAGAAGTACAATGTCAGAGACGTATACAGGACAAAAGGAAAAAAGAAGAAAGAGTTCAGAAGGACTGTTCAAATCGTTTTTCAAGACCCAATTTCGTCGCTTGATCCAAGAATGCTTATTAAAGACATTGTGGCAGAACCTCTCATTGTCAATAGGTTGCCAAAAAGGAGTGAGATGGCTAAAGGAGAAGGAACGAGCCAAGGAACCTCCGTAAATTCTCAAAATGTGAAATCCGAATCTATAAGAGAAATAAGAAGAAAAATGGTTCTGGACCTAATCACTGAACTTGGACTTAATGAGGATCACATGTATAGATTCCCACACGAATTTAGTGGAGGTCAGAGACAGAGAATAGCATTTGCGAGGGCAATCATAACAAGGCCTAGCTTTATAGTCCTTGACGAGCCTTCCTCTGCTCTTGATGTTTCTGTTCAGGCGCAGATTCTAAATCTTTTGAAAGATATGCAGAAGAAGTATGGAATGACTTATCTATTCATATCTCACAATCTTGCGGTAGTGAGACTTATGAGCGACAGAGTTGCGGTAATGTATCTAGGGAAGATAGTTGAGCAGGCGCAAACTGATGAATTGTTCGAATTCCCGATACATCCCTACAGCCAGGCACTGCTTACGGCGATACCTATACCTGATCCGAAGCTGAAGAGAAACAGAATAGTGCTGTCTGGAGATGTCCCTTCCCCTGCGAATCCACCATCCGGCTGCAGATTCCATACAAGATGCAGATTTGCGACTAAGTTGTGCAGCGAAGAGGAACCTTTATTTAAGGAGGTTAGGCAGGGACATTTTGTTGCATGCCATTACGCAGAGGACATTCTCAAATCTGAATCCAAACTTTACGGTATCAAGAAGACCGCATATGATGCAGTTGACTCAACAGTAATTGCAAGAGAATCATCAGAAAAGGCAAATGAAGCTAAGTGAAGAAGAAAGGAAGAAACTTGTAAGGGACCCCGGCTTAAGCTGGAGTAAATGGGCAAGATTCGTATTACTGAGATACTGGTACGTATTCTTTTCACTTCTAATTGATTTGGGGATACCTGTACAATACCTGGAAAATTACGAGCTTGTAGGAAGTAGATTTTCGTACTACGAGTTTCTTGCGTCTTTGATCTCAATCCCAGTACTTATGTATATAGAAATTATTCTTTATAGGAAATTATTTTTAAACTTTGAGTAGTAAATACCCCTGAATGCCAGCTTTTCATTCAAGCGGCACTATAATCTATTCTCAGTGTCGCTATGGAGGTGGAAAAGAATGAAGAGAAGGAAAGTGAATAATGGAGACATGAACAACCATATGTTGGGTATAGACATCGGGGAGAGGGAGAGCGTGGCATCATGCATGTCTCCATCATGAGACATTATTGAAGATTCACATTTCCAGTGAATACCCATGGATATCTCAATGATGACCAAGACACTGATTTCTTTCTCGATAGAGTAAAAGAGAGGGAGTAGGGGAGAGGCGCCCAAGTTCTGTATGGACTTCCACGGGTGCTTCAGCTATTCCCATTACGGGAGATACGTATCCAGGAAGGAGGGTTTCCTGGATGGAATGAAGTACATCAGGTATTCCATAGGGGCAGTTCATTATAAGGATGAAAGCTAAGAGGAGGGGTACACGTGTACTGGGGCGGGGAGTTGTACCCAAGAGGGAAGAGAAGAAGAACTTGGGACAAAAACGACTTAGCTATTCATTAAACACAGCATTAAAATCGGAAACATTTAAGTATAAACTTTGTTTGAAGTGGTGTGGTTTTATGACACAGACCGAAAATTCATCACAGAGCCCGCAACCGCAGAAGAAATCTTCTGCTGTAAAGTGGATAGCTGTGATAATAATAATAGTGGTGATAGTATCAGCTATTGCCTACATTGCTACACGACCTACGACACCGACCCCTACTCATAAAAACGGACCACTTTCAGTCAGCCCTTCAGCAACTGCTATATACACAACCAGCGGGGCTCCTATAACATTCTCGCCAGGAATACCCAGCGGATCTTCGTTTACTAAAGTCGTTTGGAACTTTGGTAATGGAGTTAGCCAGAATACTACGGGCGGCACAGGACAAGTAACGTACACCTACAACACTCCTGGTAACTACCTGGTATCTGTAACCGCTTATAACTCGACTGGTGGAGTAGTCAACTCCAATCAAACCTTGATACCTGTTACGGTTACAACCGGCCCAGATGCAAACATAGCTGCTGTATATGGTCCTATCGAAATAATGGCAAACTCTGCAAATAACGTCAATCAGACAATCGCAGCCGGCGGATGGGTAAACATGACATTCGGTGGTACACAGGCAGCTGTTCCCATAGGAGTTGGATCGCCAGTACCTGGGGATACGAACTATCTGATAACTGGATATGAATGGAGTGTGGACAATACCTCTCTCAGCGTCAGCAACACGACAGCGACCATAAACGAAACTTTCAGTGCAGGAATTCACTATGTTACCCTGACCGTTACGTCTGCATATAATGGACAAACGGCTAGTGGTCAGTACATTGTGACTATTGCAGCTGGAAATTATCAGGTCAAAAAGGTCACTACAAAAATATCTCCGAACAAGAACGAGATTCTGGATGCAACCTGGATTCCGGGAGGGCCTAGAACTTTCGATCCATCAATAGCGTACGATACAGTGTCTTATGAGGCAATTTACGAAGTCTATCAACCGCTCGTTTACTATTCAGGAATTTCGACCGCTTTGTACAATCCTGTCATTGCAAAGAACGTTCCTACCTTCCAGAACGGTGGAATAACTGGAAATCAAACGAGCGGAGCACTGAATTACACATTCTATATCAATACGTCGCTCAAATTCTCGAACGGCGATAGCGTGAATGCCTACGACGTTTATGTGTCAATGGCAAGAGCGCTCCTATTCGCTAATGATGCTGGATCTCCTGGATGGTTACTGGCTCATGCTGTCCTGCCCGGATATTCTCTATACGGACCATTCAATAACAGTTTCTACTGGGTACATCATGCAGTCACTTGGAACAATGCTACTCAGAGCGTGACATTCCATCTTTTGCCAACCATTCCTGAGAACAACTCAATGAGTCCGGGACTGCCAGTCCAGAATTTCGGTGCGGGAACTTATTTCCTGCAGCTTATTTCTGGCCCAACGATCGGCAGGATAATGGACTATAACGTCCTTAAAGCTAACGGAGCAGCACCCCAGAACACAAGTGCGTCTTATGCTCAGTTTGCGAACACTACCAGCGGACCTGGAGTAGAAGGTTACTGGAATCAATATATGGAATTCAACATGATTGGTACTGGACCATACGAACTGAAACTGTTTGAACCTAACCAGGAAATAATATTCATGAAAAATCCGTATTACCAGCAGACTCCAGGACTGCTTGCACCATCGGCACTGGTACCAGAGGTTGTTATAGAATATCTTACTAACGAGGCGACAGCTCAACAGGCCTTTGCCACCGGATCTGCCCAGTTTGCTGAAGGCGCATATCCTGTTTCAGACACTGCAGCGCTTCTCAATCTGGTCAACCAAGGAATCGTGTCCACAACTTCTGTAGCGCAACTCTCAGTATTCAGTCTTTATTTCAACATGCAGGTAAACGTTACAGGAATGCAGGGTTATGACAAACAAGCCAACATTCCTTCTTACTTCTTCGCTGACCTGAATGTGAGGAAGGCATTCTCATATGCGTTCAACTACTCGTACTGGATTGACCAGGCATGGTCTGCAGATGGAATAGCATTTGCGGAAAATATTACTGGTGTGATTCCAAGAGGAATGCTTGAATATCCATCAAACATATCGACGCAATATCCTGAAACGACAAACTACGCCCTGGCAAAATACTACTGGTCACAGAGCCAGTTCGCGACAGGTGCAAATGCTAGCAAGAAATGGTACATACCGTTATTCAACAGTCAAGGAGTTCCAGAAGTGGACCAAATGTATTCAGAATACGGGAGTTACCTTTCGCAAATATCCAATGGACAGATAGTTACAACAATAGTGGATGTTTCATTTGCAGCTATAGTTGGAAATACTCTTGTTACAGCTGGAGCCAACCCGATGCCTCTGTATTTCTTGGGATGGATAGATGACTATCCTGATGCCTCTGACTTTGTCGCACCGTTCTACGAACCTGGTGGAAGCTATTCTTTGCCAGACGGACTTTATGCACAGAACCCTGGATTCAATGCATCTCAAGCTGCATTGGTAACGGAAATGCAGGATCTCCTGGTTAATGCATCTGAAACAACCAATGTCACACTTTCAACCGACCTTTACTACAAAGCAGAAGTAATCGCAACACAGCAGCTGTTCCTGTATGTGGGAACGTTCCAGAATCTTGGCCTATTTGCCTACAGCACCGAGATAAACCCGGCCGGGCTCGCGCAAACATATAATCCAGCAGTTGGCGGATCTTTCATAATATTCTACACAGTGCAGTACAATACTTAAAAAAACTTTATTTTTTATTTTTATTAATTTTTCATTTATAAATAAATATTTCTTCCCTCTTGAACGGTTATATATTGGGAAGGTGCTGGTTTTTTCAAAGCTCATTCGCCCCAGATATCTCTCCTTATCTCGCCATCCTTGATTCCTGATATCGTGAGTTCATCTACAATGTCCCTCACGAATTTGATTCCTCCGCAGATGTAGAAGGTTCTTTCTTTAAAGTCAAGCGCATGTTTCTTGATCATTTCAATATTGATCCTTCCTCTTTCTCCGTCCCAGCCATTGGATTGCTGGTCCCTTGTAACCGTAATGATCTCCCTGAGTCCCAGGCTTCTATAGGATTCTAACTCCGGAGCATTCAGTATATCCAGAGAATGTTTTACGCTATACAACAGAACGACGTCTCTTTCAAGCCCAAGGAATTTCGTATATCTCAGCATCGAAAAGAAAGGAGCTATACCTATCCCAGCGGCCAGGAAGATACTCTTTGTTGCCTTCTCTGGATCGTACACAAACGTTCCCTTCGGCTCCGTAAGAAAGAGGGTATCTCCCTCCTTTAATTTCGCAAGGATACTGGTGAGTTTGCCATTGACCAATTCAATCATCAATTCTATATTTTTTTCATGTGGGGAGGACGCGATTGAGTAGGACCTGAATAATTTATCTCCAGGACTAATGAAAATTGATGTGAACATGCCCGGCTTGAATCTGAAATTTTCTCCATCTACCGGACTCAAAGTGAAACTCCTTACCGGAAAACTGTCCGCTGCACCTGAGGTCAGGTTCTTTAATTCCGATATTTCAAATTCCTTCATGTTAAGTCGAGAGCCTAGCATGGTCACAAAGTGTCGGGTACTTTATAAATCTTTTTTGAGAATTAAAACATCAGGTTATTCTTTTTAGCAACTTACGCATCACAGACTGTTGAACGAAGGTACTGTTGAATCACAAATCAATTTGATACGAACCATACTGGTTAAGAAGGGCTTTTCCGATTTTACGGACCCTCAGAGAATTGCAATACCTGAGATTTTGAATGGAAACAACGTTCTGCTGACGTCTCCCACGGGGAGTGGAAAGACGGAGGCAGTTGTTCTTCCAATCTTTCTTTTGCTGGGGGAAAAGAAGAATTCCTTAAAGGGATTTGGGGCCATTTATATAACCCCCTTGAGAGCACTCAATAGAGATGTCCTTGGAAGGATTGAATTCTATGCCGAATCATTTGGACTTAGGGCCTCTGTCAGACATGGAGACAGTAGCAATAGTGAAAGAAGATATCAGGCTGAAAACCCGCCAGAAGTTATGATCACAACCCCTGAAACAATGCAGTTGATACTCAATGGAAAAGTGCTGCGAAATCATCTGAAGTCAGTGAAATACCTGATCATAGATGAAGTTCACGAATTATTGAATGATGAACGGGGCTGGCAGCTACTAGTTGCAATCTCGAGAATCAGGGAAATGGCACCTGAACTGAAGATAGCTGCCATTTCAGCTACTGTGGGGAATCCGGATGAAGTGGGAAAGGCAATTTTTGGTACGCTTCCATTCAAGACGCTGAAAGCGGGTGCATCAAAAGAATATTCCATAAGAGTTTCCATGCCAACAGGAGCTCCCGGCAGCTTCAAGGAAATAATTGGGGCAGAGGATAGCTATGCAGAGGCAATTCACTTCATATTAAGGATATATAATATCGGGAAGCAGTTCATCGTTTTTACCAATACGAGGTCAACTGCGGAAGATATAGTCATGCGTTTGCGCCTCTTCGACGATGACATTTCTGTTGACGTGCATCATGGCTCCCTTGGGAAAGATGTTAGGACTAAGATAGAGGATGAATTCAGGAAGGGTAGAATCAGGGGACTCATTTGCACCTCTAGCATGGAACTTGGGATAGATATCGGATCAGTGGACTTTGTAATACAGATGAACTCACCCAGACAGGTCATCAGGGTTGTACAACGCGTTGGGAGGGGAAGACACAGGTTGGGTGAGATATCTGAGGGGGAGATAGTTTGCGTGAATGAGATAGAGGCAGAGGAGGGATCGGTAATTGCAGAGTTTGCCCAAAATGGAAGAATTGAGAAAATAGAGATCAGGGATAGGCCGATAATTGTTCTGGTAAATCAGCTTGTATCTCTTGTCTATGCGGAAAGGGAAGTTCAACTGGATCGGGCATATAAACTGTTCAGGGCTGTTTACAATTTCCGGGATCTATCCTTTGATGAATTTGTGAAGTATGTGGAGTTTCTCAGCAATTTGAGGGTGATCTACTATGACGGGGAAAAAAATACAATAAGGAAAAGCGGTAGAACCATGAAACAGTTTCTTGAGAATATTTCTATGATTCCTGATGAGAAGAGATACGTTGTCAAAGAATCTTCCACCGCAAAAATTATTGGATTTCTTGATGAGGGTTACGTGGCAACTGAAATTGACATAGAAAGTACATTTGTTCTCAAGGGAAGTACCTGGAGAGTTGTGGGAATAAAGAATGATGTCATTTATGTTGATTTCATACAGGGTATATCGGTTCCTCCAAGCTGGTCTGGGGAAGAAATACCTGTCCCGTTTGAGATAGCATTTGAAGTGGGAAGGAAGAGAAGGAAAGGCGTCCTCAGTCCAAATTTAGACAAGAGGTCAGCCCAGATGGTGCAGAAATTTATAGAAGGGTCTGCCAATGATGAATTGATTCTTGTAGAGAAAGAGGGCAATACAACCCTCATACAATTGACTGGGGGAACCAAGACCAATTATACTATTGCCTTATTGTTGACCTATTCATTGGCTGATAAATATGGGGAATCTTTCCTGTTTGACATCTCGCCATACCATATAATGATCCAGGGAAACTTTCGTTACAGTGTGGATGAAATTGTTGAGGGACTAAGAAATATTCAGTCCCTTGTGCTTAACCTGGACAAGTATGTTATAAAGACAAGAATATTCAATTACAGTTTCATAAACGTGGGAAGGAAATTCGGCATCTTTTCTAAGGAAACTGATTTTACAAGGATCAGAATAGACAAGATAATCTCCCTTTATGAGGATACGATAATTTTTAAAGAAGCCGTGGAGAAATTCAAATGGGACTACATGGATGTACCGCACTCGCTGATAATCGGCAAGGCAATTGAAGAAGGTATGATGAATATATCCGTCGGGGGGAGATTTTCAACTTCTTCGAAACTGTACATGAATAATCTGAAGGAAAAGATGATGCCTATAAGACCAACCGCTCCCATACTTGCAGCCATAAGAAAGCGATTGCTTGCGGAAGAACTTGGTTTTTACTGTCTCAGCTGCAGGAGACATTTCAAGATGAAGATTTCAGATCTGAAAGAGAGAAGATGCATATTTTGCAGCAGTCCGAGAATCGCTCCTGTAAAGCCTTACGACCTCGATAAGCTTGATCCCCTATCGAAGGAGATGTTTAAGAGGGTCAATACCTCTTACCACCTCCTGAGGATGTATGAAGAGAAGGCCCTACTGGTTCTTTCTGCACATGGAATAGGCCCGGATAGTGCCTCCAGGATCCTTCAAGTACCCGTGAAAAGTGAAGAAGAATTGCTTGAACGAATTCTTCTCAACGAGGTGGAGTTCGCAAAAAATAGAAGATTCTGGAGCTGATCTCAATTCTCCTTAAGTTCTTTCCTGAAGTCTCCTAGCGTCCCTTTCTTTTCTGCGTACGCATTGTGTTTATGGATTGTCTCATAACTTTCACTTCTGACCTCGATCATTACAGTATCCGGAAAATCCTCAAATTTTTTGACGATCAATTTCACAACGTCCCTCACAACATCCTCGACGAATTTCGGATTCTTGTGGGCCTGAAGCACCAACATGCCCTCCTCTTCTCTCTTCAATAGCTCAAAGGTCGGTGCACTCATTGAGGCTTCAGCAATATCTATAAGCGTATCCACTTCCACATCCTTTCCATCTGGCACAGACATTATGATTGTGACATCATTTCTCTGGTTGTGCGAGATGAAAGGTGGTTCATCCGACATTCTTCCAGTCAAGGTGGAAACTGTTTTCATGGCAGAAGGACAGACTGAAATTCCAGTGGCAGTGGCTCCTATGTACCTGATGGTCTTTTCACCATCCTTCTTTCTTGCTATTCCCTGAATCTGGTATCTTTCCGTTGTCTTTCGTCCCTTCGGATTCTTCCTTTCCAGAAAATAGTCTGCCACAAGTTGGGCTTCAGCAGAAGTTGCATAAGGGTGCCTCTCTAGAAGCCTATCCACTATTAGTTCTGCTACATATTCAATCCCCTTAATTTTCCCGTCCACTTCCTGCCCAACTACGTCTTCAAGGGCTTCAATATCTCTCGAAAGATCGCTACCCTTCCTTGAGGGAGGCAGATCAACGAATACCCTGAAAGTTGGAATAAGTGTGACTGTCTTATTCCTGTGAACCTTAATGGGCCTTGCCACGTTTGTCAGACCGACTCTATCAAGACTGTAAGTGTTAATTGGGTTCTCCGATTGCACATCTTTGAATTTTTCCATACACCTGTAGTAATTTAACCTAAAGAAAATTTTCTTACGCCGTGGATTAAATTTCAAGAGATTTGAGGAAATCTTCAAGCAACTTTCCCAGGACAACAGGATCGATCTGTCTCTCTTCCCTTTTCCCAGGTTCTGGAGAATATCCAAAATAGAATCCTATTGGATGAAAGAACCATCTCGAAATGTCTCTCACATTCCTTTCCAGAATAGGCTTAAAGGAATTCAAATCAGGTACATTCAAACTCGCGGATCTGGTTACAGATACGTAAGCTCCCTCTGCCTTAACAAGCAATAGTGGTTCGAACTCTCTGAATATGAGGTCCTTGGGATAATCTCCCGAGACTACCAGGACTTTCCCCTTATCCTGCCCTCGGTACATAATTTTTCCTCTGATTTCTTCAATAAGGGAATAATCCTGCTCAAATTTTATTATCATTGAATCGAATATTACCTTGAAAATGTCCTCAATTTCATTGATATCCTTTCCTGCGGCGATAAAACTCCTAAGCACCAAATCAAGAAGGTTATCCATTCCTTCCCTTTGCAGTGATTTCCAGCCTGCATTGTCCTGCCAGCAGATTGCTTCAGCCAGTCTCTTCTCAGCTCTTCCCAGCGAAAACGACTCAACCACCTTTATCGCCGAACAGCTGTAAACTTTCTCTCCGTGATGATCAAATCTCTTAATTCTTGCCTTTCCATGTGGGGAATCCAATATGTAATCGGCCTCTTTTATTTCAATCTCGTTGTGTTCCAGATACTTGACCTCCAATTCCACCCCTCTTAACGCTCTTCTCAGTAAGTATACGGAACCAATAGAGTCAAGATCTGGGGGACTTGCTATTGCCGTTAGTTTACTCATTCCAACCTGAGTTTCCCTCTGTCAATCTTGTCCCAGTCATCAAGAAACCTCTTCAGCCCCTCATCAGTCTTTGGGTGACTCATGAGTTTCTTGAAAACGTCAAAGGGCATTGTGACAATATCAGCCCCTATCAGTGCTGATTCCCTTACGTGAACGGGATGCCTGATTGAGGCAACTATAATCTTTGCATTGATTCCATAGTTATCATAAGCAGTCCTTATGTCCTCTATCAGGGACATGCCATCTTCCCCGATGTCATCCAGCCTTCCAACAAATGGAGAGACATAGGTTGCACCTGCCTTGACCACCATCAGGGCCTGGCTCAGAGAGAAAACAAGAGTCGCATTGGTTTCGATGCCAATTTCCTTCAAAATTTTCAGCGCCTTCAATCCTTCAACTGTCGTAGGTATCTTTACAACTACGTTATCCCCAAGTTTCTTCAACCTCTTTGCCTCTTCTATCATTTCATCATGTTTGAGCGAAGTTACCTCCAGGGAGACTGGTCCTTTAACAAGATCTAGTATTGATGTGACAAGTTTCCTGAAGTTCATTTCCCCCTTCAGTTCCTTTGAAATAAGTGTTGGATTGGTTGTAATGCCATCTACTGCACCCCAGGAAACACCTTCCCTTATTTCTTCAATGTTCGCGGTATCCAAGAAGAATTTCATGATCTCGCCACCATTATTTCTTCGACCTTCTTAACTATTCCCAGCGGGTTCAGCCCATAAGCATCCATCAGTTCCCACGCCTTGCCTGATTCACCGAAAACGTCATTGACACCGAGCCTGTAGACAGTCACGGGATAACCTTCAGCCACTACCTCGGAGACCCTGCTTCCAAGCCCATTGTATATACTGTGCTCCTCAGCAGTCACAATCCTGCCTGTCTCTCTAGCAGCCTTTAGTATTCCTTCCCTGTCAATTGGCTTAATTGTGGCCATATTTAATACTTTCACGGATATTCCTTTTGATTTCAGATAATCAGATGCTATAAGGGCAGCACTGACGAGTATTCCCGTTGCTATGACTGTTACATCCGATCCATCTCTGAGCAGTTCAGACTTCCCGAAGGTGAAAGATTTCTCCTTGTGAACAACAGGTATTTTTTCCCTTGACAGCCGGACATAAAAAGGTCCCCTGTTTTCATATATGTATCCTATTATCTCTTCTGTTTCCATCGCGTCGGCAGGACAAAGAACTTTCATGTTTGGAAGACCCGTCATGAGCCCCATATCCTCTATAATCTGATGCGTGGCCCCGTCCTCGCCAACCGTCAGCCCAGCGTGAGTCGCGACGATCTTCACATTGCTGTCAGCATAGCACACACTTTGCCTTACGAAGTCATAGGACCTGCCGGTAGCAAAAACAGCAAATGAAGAGGCGAATACATTTTTGCCGCTGTTAGCCAATCCCGATGCCACTGCCATCATGTTGTTTTCCGAAATGCCCATGTTGAAGAACCTGTCGGGATATTTTTTCTGGAAAATTGTTGTATGGGTGGAAGTTGATAGGTCTGCATCCAGTACGACGACATTCCTATCTACCCCCAGTTTTTCTAAAGCGTTACCGTAGGCCTCCCTCTGGCTCTTTCTTTCCACGGAATTGATTAAATTTGGAAGCCATGTAAGATTTCCCGTAACCATCTAGAAACCCTCCTCAATTTCCTTCAATGCTTGCTCAAATTTCTTTTCGTCAGGCGGAGGCTTGCCGTGGTAATCGGGATTGTTTTCCATAAAACTTACCCCCTTGCCCTTTACCGTTTTGGCAATTATCATCTTGGGCCCGTTTTGATATTTAGCCCAATCCAGAACTTCAGCTATTTCCTCCATAGAATGCCCGTCAATGGTCCTGGTCGCCCAGCCGAAATATCTGAATTTTTCCTCTAAGTCACCTAGAGCAAGTATGCTCTCTGTAAAACCGTCCAGCTGTATCATGTTCCTGTCGAGGAATACAATCAGATTGGAAAGTTTCCAGTGGTTAGCTGAAAGTGCAGCCTCCCATATGCTCCCTTCATTGCTCTCCCCGTCCCCTATCATTGCAAAAACCCTGTAGCTCTTTCCATCAAGTCTTGCCGCAAGTGCCATGCCTATAGCATTTCCAAGCCCCTGCCCCAGAGACCCAGCAGTCATGTCCACCCCGGGGACGTGTCTGGTCACATGGCCCTGTAGGTCAGAACCGAGTTTCCTGAAAGTCATGAGATGATCAATTGGAAAGAAGCCCTTAAGTGCCAGTACGGCGTACAATCCAGGGGAAGCGTGCCCCTTTGAGAGAACGAATCTATCCCTGTCCGCCCAGTCTGGATTCCTTGGGTCTACATTCATTTCCCTGAAATAAAGGTAAGTAAGAATATCTGCTGCACTCAAGGATCCCCCGGGATGACCGCTCTTCGCCTCATATGTCATCCTTATAATCAGCTTTCTGACTTCCTTGGCTTTTTCCTTAATATGAACTATATCCAAAGCCTCTTGCACGGTTCCGATATACTGTTTCATTGTATTTATTTTATCTAATCTGAACAGCTAAATATATTACATATTATAATGTGAATATAAAACAACTTAATATAACCTTAATAATTTAGGTATGTGAAAGGCAGAGAAGATAGGGAAAAATATTTGGAAGCTATCGACTATTTTATAAAATTGCACGGGTACGCACGACCTCTGGAAATAGCGGAATATCTAAAGGTAACGCCTGCCTCAGTTTCACAAATGCTGAGAAAGCTGGCGGATGATGGACTTATAAACTACGAGAAATATAGGGGGATGACCCTTTCAGAAAAAGGGAAGAAACTGCTTGCGAATTTGAGCGAGAAGGAAGAATCCATCTATCAGCTATTCGTGATGATGGGATGCGACGAAAAGACGGCCTATGAAAAAGCGTGCGTATTTGAGCATTTGATAGACGACGACCTAGCATTCAGACTGAAGAATTTCGTAATAAAAATGAAAGAAAGAGAAGTAAAATCAAATGTGTAGGTAGGCGTTTACTTTTTCTACGCTCTCTTTTACGTGGGCTGCAGTTATATCCCAGAGTTTTCTTTCCTCTGGTTGGAAACTTAGCTTATAGATTTCTTCCACTCCATTCTTTCCGATTTTTACAGGTACTCCAACAAAGAATCCTTCCACTCCATAGTGCTTTCCTGTGTCTCCGGTCAGAAATGCAGGTGCTGTCACCACTCTCTTCTTGTCCTTAAGTATAGATTCAATCATCACTGTTATTGAAATTCCAGGGGCGAAATATGCTGATCCTGTCTTGAGGTATGACACAATCTCCCCTCCACCGTTTCTTGTCCTTGCGAGTATTGCGTCTATCTTTTCCTTTGAGAGAAGCTCGGTGAGTGGAATTCCGCCCACGGAACAGTATCTCACAAATGGGATCATGTCGTCTCCATGCCCGCCAACCACGAATGCTGTTACATCATCCACAGAGACCCCCAGTTCCTTGGCGACAAAAGTCCTGAATCTTCCGCTATCCAGAGTCCCTCCCATTCCCATTATCCTGTATTTTTCAGGACCTATGATCCTGTAAGCAGTGTAAGTCATTATGTCCATCGGATTCGTGACCACGATTATTATTGAGTTTGGACTGTATTTCTTGACGTTTTCGGCCGCACTCTTTACTATATCCACATTCTTGTACAACAGGTCATCCCTGCTCATACCAGGCTTTCTTGCTAGACCTGCAGTTATCACTATAATTTTTGATTCTTTCAGATTCTCATAGTTCTCTCCGTTTGGTCCCACCGTGTATCCTTCCAGAGTTGAGTCAGATTTCCAGTGAGGCATTGCTTCCATCATGTCAAGACTTTTACCTTTTGCTGCGCCATCCACCACATCGAATAGGTATACATCGGCAAGTTCCTTTATGGCAAGATGCTCAGCAACCATGGAGCCAACCTGTCCGGCCCCAATTACAGAAACCTTCGGTAACGACATACTAAATCACACATCTATATGAGTGTGAAGTGTAAAAACTTTGAGTCATTGCGTAACAGTTAAAATGTGGAAAACATACCCTGTGTTGAGGGCGCATGGCCTAGTTTGGATAGGGCAACGGCCTCCTAAGCCGTAGGTCAGGGGTTCAAATCCCCTTGCGCCCGTAGGGATCGTAGCTCCACCCGCATGTTTTTGAACCCTCCATCATTTCGACCTCCTAGTTACGAAATAATGCGTTATAGCGCTTCCTCACCTTGGAAGATCTTGACCTACATATTATGCAGAATTGAGAAAGAGTTACAGTTTAACACACCATCAATTAATTTTCAGATGTTCAAGAATTCAAAGTTATCATTCCCGGATATAACAGGAAAGAAGCATCTCACACACTGTTTCAGATAAATATATGCCTAACAAATATGAAAATAACCGGATCGAGTGTTTCTCCGGAACCAGCCTCTGAACTGGTCCCAGTGTCTCAACATGACGTTCAACACTACAAGTTTTGGGAACCAAGTTGAGAATGAGGCAAAAAAAAGACGGACGTGATAGAATATCTCGAAACCAGAAACTCCCTGACGAATAGCAGTTCTCAATATCTCAATACAAACGGCATATTGCAACTTTCGAATAATATCATGAAATCTCATGCAAGATATGTTTATGGTATTGAACATACTGCATCAGTAACGTGGAGTGATTAAATGGAAAAATCAAAAGTTTCTAAGACCGTTATAACTGTTTTCATAGTAGCGATTATACTACTGTCCGCAGGACTGGCATACAACTACTTATCCCTTGTATCTCAGAATACAAGGATTTCTGCATTGAACAATGAGCTATTCTCCAAGGATAGAATAATTTCAGGACAGAATACTACGATCGATTAGTTGAGAACAAATGAAACTAACCTGAACCTGACGCTTTCTGAGCTCGAATCAAGTTTGAAATCATCGGATGGAAATTATTCAAAAGTGAACCTTGTGCTTGGTATTGCGGAACAAAAATACGGAATCTCGACGAATATGTTGTTCTACAACTACACAATAACTGTCGATGCTAAAACGGATATGTTCTTTGTGAGAGAGATCAACCCAGTTAACAATACGACTTTATTCTTTATTTCACCGGCGGTTGCAAGTCCTGGAACAATTGGCTCTGTGAATAGCAGCGTCTACAACCTTACTCTTCTGTTAAACGCAACTGCTTCGACCGGGGCATCATTTAGCATACCGATAAGTGAACCAAACTATGCATTCTATATAAACAATGAGAACAGCTTTCCTGTCACGTTTTCCTTCGCCATGTTCTTGATGTGGAGCACAAAGTGATACCAAAGAATTCATTCTTTTATTTTATATTTTATTGATCAATCCGTCATTTTAAAATTTCTCTAGTCTTCATCTACTGCACGAACTAAGTCAAGATAACAGGCTTTCTAACAGGAAACAATTAAACTACAAAAATCGGAATTTAACTATAGAATTTCTTAAAAACTACAAAGCCGTGGACATAAGTAAGGCTTCGCTTTCTTTTCTTAAAGATATAATCGCAGCCATTGTGGACATGACAAGATTACTGATTGATGCTTTTGGTCCTCCCTTTGTAACTTTTGGTAGCGCCATATTCCTGATCCTAACGGGCATTCTCCCATACCTAGAAGTGAAAAGAACTGGCCCGTCAGCTTAACTGTCGATCTGAAATCTGAGTCCTGATTTGAACACTATAAATCCCTTATAAACGCACCCATAAGGTTTTGGGGGGGCATGGAGAATGTTGCAAGAAATTGTTTTTTTAAAAGACTGGAATCATTCTGTCCTCTCTTTAAAGTTCTACAGGATTTTTCTATCCTTATGCTCATATAGACAGCCTCAACAGGAAACCTGTATCACCTATACATCTAGGCGTAGGGGGACCCAGTTCCGGTATCAAGAAATCACGCCCATTGAAGAATGCAGTTTCGGTAGCGAGAAACTTCAGAGTTTGAAATTCGCACCTTAACACGAGAGTCCCCCCTTCTTGAGGACTCGATCCATATCCACTCAATTTATCCTTCCGATGGATGATAGCTCCATTGACAGTGTTGGATAATCAACCGCTAAATAAGGTTACAATTAAATAACATTGAATGGATCGTCTTCTTTAACTGAGTTGTCACTGCGGGCCATACCATCCTATTTGAGCATTTTTAAGAAATTTTCAGTTTTCAGGACTGGCATCAGCTTCCCCATATTCAACAAACTTCTTTCGTGCGCTTCTTTATCCATCGATGACACCGCGTCTGCTATTATTACAGGCAGTATTCCGAGTGCAAGCGAGTGCCTTGCAGTGGTTTCTATACCCATTTCTGTTGCAATTCCAGTCAGGAATAGTGTGGTTATGCCATAATTCCTGGCTAGGAGCTCAAAATTTGTTCCAACGAAGATGCTTGCGGTATTCTTGTTAATTACCATTTCTCCCTCGATCGGGTATACTTCCTTTATTATGTCTCCTGGCTCAAACCTACTCATCCCTGAATTCTTCCTTAGCGGCGACTCAAATTTCTCGGGTAATGGGGTGATGCGTGTGTAGAGAATAGGTACTCCTTTTTCTCTTCCGCTTTTGATAATTTTCTGTAGATTTGAAACAAATTCCTCTCTGTTGAAAATTCTTGAGACCAGAGCCTCCTGAACATCCCATACAATTATTGCGCCCTTTGTAAAGTCTATCATTTTTTCATAATTTGCAAACATAAGTATTGATGGAATGTTTCATTGATTAATTTTTCTATCTTTGTGAGAAGTTTAAATTTCGTCCCATTGTTTCATTAATATAGATTGCCATTTCCTGGCTTTGCAGTAGTGGTTGATCTAGTTTTACATTAAATCCACAGTGAAACCATGATCCTTCTTTCATGGTTCACACCCATTGCTAATGTTAGCCCTCCATTGTGGATTCATCAATCATTAGATCATTTTTGTCTCAATAAAATATCAGATAGAGGTAATCATTCTGACTACCCCATCTTCCTTTAGTCCCTAATTTCCTTCTCAACCAGGTAGTAAGTCATCAAGAGAAGACCTGCAGCGAGTGCCGCAAGAGCCCCAAGCCACCTCCCTTCCTGGACCCATTGAGAAGAGGTCAGATTTCCGTTTATTATCACTGTCCTTATTGCTTCCGCTGACCATGAGACAGGATTGTACTGTGCGACGTCCCCAAGCCAGTTTGCCATCATCTGCCTTGAAAACATTGCATAGCTCACAAACATCAATGGCAGATTCACCAGATTCACTATGCCAAATATAGACTGCATATTTGTCATCCTGGTGGCTATCACGCTGAATATGGATGAGAATATGAATGCTATCAGTATTATTGCAGTCGTCATTATCAGTGCATCAATTACCGTGAATCCATGGGGGAACTTCAGTCCATTTGGGATGAGGTATGCAGCCACGACCAGAATTACTGCCTGCGGCAGTATTCTGATTACAGAGGATATGATTTTTGAGAACACTATGGAACTTCTCCTTATTGGAGAGGAAAGGAATCTCCCCATTGGTCCGAGACTCCTGTCTAATATGATCTGGGTACCCGCAAACATGGCAGTGAATAGGCCCATGGTCGTGAGGACGCCACCCACGATGTAAGTAATGTAGTTCGGAGCTCCGTCAAGTATGTAACTCGCCGCCAAACCACCTTCTGGCCCGCTGAAGAACTTTGTTATGTCGAAGGCGCTCCCGAAGAGTGCTATCCAGAAAATTGGCTGGATCAGGCCTGTGAAAAAGAATGTCGGGTTCCTCACCCACTTCTTCAACTCCCTGACTGTCAGTGGCCATAACCCGCTCATTGTCTCGCCCTCCTCATGTTCATCGCAAGCTTCCTCGCTTCATCTCCTCCCTCTGCTTCCCGAATAGTCTTTCCAGTATATTCAAGGAACACTTCGTCCAGTGTTGGTTTCTGGACGGTCAGCTTCGTGATAGAGAGGCTGTGCTGTGATATGAAATTTATAATTTTTGGAAGAGATTCATCGGCACTTGCGACCTTTATTCTTAAAGTGTTGGGACCAACCTCATTTACTTCTACAATTCCCTGCATGGTCTTCATCAGCTCTGCGCTCTTCTGATCTGTCAACGTAACGGTCACTATATCACCATTGAGGGAGCCCTTTAGTTCCTCGGGACTCCCTGTTATCAGAACCTTTCCATGGTCAATTATAGAGACCCTATCAGCAAGCTCGTCTATTTCTTCCAAGTAGTGGGACGTAAGAATTATAGTGACGTTCAGTCTGGTCTGTATCTCCTTAACATAGTTCCACATCTGTGTCCTTGTCTGCACATCAAGGCCTAGAGTTGGTTCATCAAGGAATAGAATTCTGGGTTCATGGACCAGACCGAGGATCAGTTCGAGCCTCTTCCTCATTCCTCCTGAATATGTCCTTACAAGTCTGTCAGCTGCTTCTTCCAGATCGACGAGCTTGAAGAGAGTGTTGGAATTTTCTTGTGCCTTCTGCCTTGGTACATCATAAAACTGGGATACCATCATCATGTTCTCCCTTCCTGTGAGGTCCTCATCCGCGGTAAAGTCTTGCGGGACCACACCTATTAACCTGCGAACGTCAAGGGAATTCTTGACAATGTCATATCCGCCCACGATGGCTTCGCCTCCAGTCGGTGAGATCCGTGTTATCAGCATGTTAATTGTCGTAGTCTTTCCAGCTCCGTTGGGTCCAGCAAGTCCGTAGATCTCCCCCTCCTTCACTTCCAAATTCAGGTCAGAAACCGCCTTTATTTTCCCATTGTATATCTTTGTCAAATTTTTTGTCTCTATAATGGTTCCATTCATCATATCACCTCTTTTGATTGTAGAAGTTCCTTTCTCGCATCTGAGAGGATCTTGGTCAGCCTTTCGAGTTCAAGCTCAAATGTCATCAGGAACACTTCGTATTCCTTCTCATTCCTGAACCCGGAATGGATATTCTTCAGGTTGGTTTCAAGAGAGGAGCCCACGTTCTGTATCGAGTTCAGCAAGAATCTGGCCTTTGCTTCCGGATTCATGACGTCCATCCACAACTTTCCCATGAACTTCATCATAGGCGAGTTGTCTAGGTGCCCTTCTCCAATCTTTTTTATCAGAGAGAGGCCTTTATCTGTAAGCTTATACATAGCCTTGCCTCCCTCTTCGTATCGTTCAATCAAGCCTCTCCTGGCCAACCTATCTAATGCCGGGTATATGGAGCCAGCACTAGGTTTCCACGCACCATTCGTTCTCTCATAAATCAGGTTTGCTACCTGGTTTCCATATATAGGACCGTCTCGGGCCATAGTCAGTATTATGAAGAATACTATTCCCCTGCTCCATCGACCCTCTTCAGATTCCATAACCGTGATTTCAAGTCTCTATATAACGATATCGTAATCGATAATGATACTAAGAGAATCATCCCCAATTTACTATTTGCATCTTCATCGCCATCGCCAATATGAGGGTTGAAAAGTATTTAAAAGAATGTTCAGTTAACCTACAGTGTTAAAAGATCAAGGGTACCGGAGTATAGAATCTCACGGAGTGTTGCTTAACAATAGAACTGCTGCTCTTGTTTCCACTGATGGGACAATTGATTTTGCCTGCTTCCCAAATTTTGACTCACTGCCCACCTTTGTATCATTGCTTGACAGTAATAGGGGCGGTTTTTTTTCGATAACACCACTACTGGAAAGCTATGAGAGCAGGCAGGAGTACGAACCCGATACAAACGTACTAAGGACCAACTTCCATTCGAAAGGTGAAAATGTCCTGACCATTATAGATTTCCTTCCAATGACAAATCATCCAGCAGTATATTTTTCAGAGATCCACAGGATGATTAAATCTCTAGACAGTTTAGAACTAGAAGTCACTTTCGCACCATTTCTGAAGGAGGAAAGGAAGGATTTCAAAGAGTTCAAGAATGTTGGTTACCTAATAGGTACTGGGGGCAGGTCCGAGTTCCTTGCTACCGACTTTCATCTCGAAAGAGTGGGAAGCACTTTTCAGGGAAAGGTGAGAGTCAAACCTGGGGAGGAAAAATGGTTGGTGGCTGCATACAATCTCGATACCGCATTCTCATTGCGAAATTTCAGCAGCGAAAGAAGATTGCGAGAGACGAGATTTTTCTGGAAGGATTGGCTGTCAAGATCAAAGTACCAGGGGATTTTCTATGAGAGTGTCAACAGGTCTCTGTTACTGATGAAGGGGCTTTTTTTTGAACCTACAGGATTCATGGTTGCATCCCCCACAACATCCCTCCCGGAAACAATAGGAGGGGGGAGGAACTGGGACTACAGGTACATGTGGATCAGGGATACCGCATTCGTTATAGAGGCAATGACCAGGGTAGGATACATCGAAGAGGCCATGAAGTTCTATCTTTCCATCATTGACAGGTATGAGAAAGACGGAAGGCTTTTTTCTGTATATTCAATCAATGATGCTGCTCCGATAAATGAGATTGAAACTGACCTATCAGGGTATCTTGATTCCAGGCCAGTCAGGTACGGCAATGCTGCATACGGCCAGCTCCAGATTGACCAATTCGCGTCCCTCATTCACGGCCTCAGGATATTGATGGGAAATGGGGGATTCCTCAACCTTCATGCACTTGAAAAAATACTTTCAGTTGGAAACTTACTGTCGCAGATCTGGAGAGAACCGGATTCATCCATCTGGGAGATAAGAGGACCGAAGAAGAATTACGTCTATTCAAAAGTGGCAGCGTGGAGGGCCTTCAAGGATTTATCGTGGCTGTCATCATACCTTGGCATGAATGATCTTTCGATGAGATACGAGGCGGAGGCAAAGGATGTGAAGGATGAAGTAAATTCAAAGGGAATAAGCAAGGAAGGATACTATTCGCAAAGTTATGGTTCTGAGGATGTGGATGCTTCACTGCTGAGACTCCCACTTATAGGTTTTTCAGATATAAATGATCCAACTTACTCGAGAACACTGGATTCCATTGTTGAAAAACTTATGCGGGAGGAGTTCTTCTTCAAGAGATATACATCTGAGGATGGTCTCGGCGGTGATGATAATGCGTTCCTCATGCTTTCGTTCTGGTACATAAGGAACCTAATAATCAGGGGAGACCTAGAAAAGGCGTTCAAGGGCTTGAATAAGATCATCAAACTGGAGAATTCTCTTGGCCTCCTCCCAGAAGAGATAGATTTTGGAACAAAAAGATACTTGGGGAACTACCCGCAGGCACTCAGTCACCTTTCGTTGATTCTTGCGGTCGTAGAATATGACACTGCAATCCACAAGCGTGATGGGTATCTCGGTGATCTCTGAGACCAACAATCTCATATATCGTGATATACTGGTCCAACAATAGATTCCCACTATGGAATGGGTAGGATTGCAATAATAATCCTATATGTTTCCATGGTTGGGGTTGGAATCTCAGAGAGATGATTACCGTGACGAACAATCAAGTTGCCCCATCCATTGAGGTAAGTAATGTGACCAAGAAATATGGAAACGTTGTCGCCCTGAAAAATCTTAGTTTCAGGCTTGAACCTGGTGAAAGATGTGCCTTGCTGGGACCAAACGGTGCTGGAAAATCTACGACGCTTAAGATTCTGGTAGGCCTCCTGACTCCCGACCTTGGCGAAGCTAAGATCGGCAACATGGAACCAACGTCTGAAGAGGCCAGAAGAATTATTGGCTATCTGCCTGAAGATGCATCCCCCTACAGGACCCTGAGTGTAAGGGAGAATCTAGAGTACATAGGAGCGTTGAGAGGCATAGAAGACGTTGCACTGAAAACGGACAAACTCATTGACATGCTGAAACTGAGGGAATATGAAAAAGCAAAGGTCGGCAGGCTTTCAAGGGGGAATCTCCAAAAACTTGCACTTGCCCTATCGATAATTCACGACCCTCCTGTCATCTTCCTGGATGAACCTCTTAATTACCTAGATATCCCGACACAGGAGAACGTGATCTCCTACCTCAACGGTTTGAATTCCACTCAACTTGTGTCGACTCACATCATGGGGGTTGCAGGGAGGCTTGCAGACAAGGTGATAATGATATCTCACGGGGCGGTGATGTGGTCCGGTACCCTGATGGATTTAAAGAAGCTAGGACATGAGGATGAGCCAATTGAGAGCGTCGTAGCGAGGATGCTTGTAAATGTTGGGTAAAGTCATCAGATTCGTAATTGTATCAAGATTTTCTAAATCAATTCTCATCCTCCTAGTTCTGATGGGCTTTTATGTCATTCTGTTTGATCGTGTCAGTTCGGGTGCAAGCACATTTTCCTTGTACTATGGGCCAGCAATCACCGCTTTCGTTCTCGCACTGCCCACCCTGAATGGAGGGATAGCGGTGCTGAAATCAGACAAGGACTATCTATTTACGATGCCAATTAAGCGGGTTGATCTTGCGATTTCTCTGTACCTGGTACAGTTTCTAAGTTTTGGGTTGATGATATTCTATCTTTATGTTTACATGGCAGGTTATCTGAAGACCGTCTTCATTTCTGCCATAGTGGTTATCATAGCCACCGCACTTTCAGCCACCTCTCTTGGACCAGCAACTTATGCCTTGAACTTTAAATGGAGATTTCCTATTGCAATTGGCCTTGCAGCGTGGTCATTGTCATCACTTCTTGGGCTCCAGTATTCACCGGCTGCGATTTTCACTGGGCATCCTGTAACTTCTGCTCTGACTGCATCCGTCCTGGCGCTAGTAACAACCCCTTTGGCTTTCAGGTCACTCATGAGAGTTGACCTGGACTTGATGAAAAGAATGTCGCTTTCCACTTCAAAGGACGTCAAGAACAACAGAAACTTTGCTCGATTATCCTCTGTTGGAGCAATATTTTCGGAACATTTCAATATAGTAGAGATTTCAGGGAGAATGAATACCATTGGAGGAGGTTCTTCCTACAGATCTGGACGATTTCAGTTGAGGAACGGATTGTTTGTGACCGTGATTCTGGGGATCGTTTATTTCCTTATAGTTCAGACCATGATCTCAAAATCCTTGTTTCACGTGCTATCTGTGATTCTTTCTGAATATTCAATAATCATAGTGATGTTCGTTTCGATGGGCGTCTTGGCGAACGAAAGACTGTGGTTGGGATTCCTGTCAGTTGGTCCTGTCCGGTATCTGAGAATAGCGATTGGGGCTAGAGTCCTCTCTTTTTTGGTCCTCTTGTCGCCGATCGCCGTGTCGAATTTCATCCTTGCTTATTACGGGTTTCCAGGGGCGCTTGGATATGGGTTAGTACTGTTATGTGTATTTCCATCATTGCTCATAATGACGATTTATCTTTCCGCATTCCTTTCTCCAGTACAGATAAAGGAGGATATGCTGATGCCCGGACAATACAACCTTAGGCAAATGGCTCTGGCATTGCCCCTCATAATAGCAATGGTGGTGTCGTCCATCATAATTGGAGTGACCTATGTGACTGACAGCCCCATCCTGTTTGCCGAAGTTGCAACGATTGGAAGTGCCATAGTGGTAGTACCCTCAATTCTTTTACTTGCCAGCAAGAGAGTCGGAAAGAAGACCATTGAAAGTCTGGTCCGAAACGGGTTCGTCTGAATTTAACGACCTTTTTTACTGGATTCGATTGACCTCGGGCAATAGAACAGCACGGAGAGCTAAGCTGCCTGTGCAAGAAATGTTAATATACTCGAAAGTAATTACTACACAACAATAGGTTGGTAACCGGAGGTAGATAACATGGGAATACGAAGAATAAGGAAAAAGGATGATGACGAAGTTTGGGACAGCATCTATGACTTCCTTGAAAATGCCGACAGGGAATACAGGAGAATGTTCGAAAGGTGGTTCGATACGTTCGATGAAATGGAGAGTCTGAAGGGGCAACCTGGATCATACGTTTACGGGTTTACGTACAGGGTAGGTCCCGATGGCAAACCGGTGTTCCAGGAATTCGGTAACGTTCCGAAGGAGTATTCAAGCTTACCAAGTCCGGAATACAGGGAACCTGTCACGGATATTCAAGAAAGGGAAAACGAACTCGATATAACGATGGAGATACCGGGAGTCGACAAAAGTGATATCTCACTCGACGTGCAAAACAGCTCACTAGTGGTGAAGGTAGATAAAAATGACAGAAAATACTACAAAGAAATAGAGCTGGAGGAGGAAGTTGATCAGGAAAACATAAAGGCAACGTATTCCAATGGAGTACTGGACATAATTGTCAAAAAGGCATCCCCAAAGAAAAGTAAAGGGAAGAAGATTCCCATCTCATAAATATGACCGATTTGCTGGACCTGATAGATAATGACATTCGAAGGAAGATGCTCAGCATACTGTCTATCAGGCCTTCTTATACATTTGAGCTAGCACGTTCAGTCGGGACTTCCCAGCAACTCATTGCAAAACACCTAAAACTTCTGGAAAACAACGGGCTGGTGTACAGGGTGGGAAAGATAAACTCAGAGGAAGGTCCTCAGAGGATACTTTACCGTGCCAATGCACCTTTGCTATCTTTATTACAGTTTATTGAAAATATATCCAACTTCGAGGGAGGGAAAGAAGACATCAAGGATAACTACGAAGATCTGGAGGAGCTCATAAGAGAGCTAAGGGATACAAATGAACAGATATCTGCCATAGAGCTGGAACTCAGAAAGCTGATCACAAGACAGCAGAATATCCTAGTCCGGATTTACGAACTTGCAAATGCTGATGATTCCACCGAACTCTTCAAAGCGTTCGATAGCGCTTTGAGAGGTGGTGATTTCCGTACCCTCATGCAGTTCCTGAACAGAAGGGTATTCTGAGCTTATTGTGAGCAGATCAGACTGCCTGTCATTCATCATCATCAGTTAAGGCTGATGTCATCATCCTGCTCTGATGCTAAACCGGTTCTAACATAGAAATCTAACTACAGCAAATTGAATATTTAAGTCTGAATTATGTGAATTTTATTCCCAAAACAAATATACCAGATTTGGATGAAATTTTGTGTACAGCGGAAGAGGAGACAAGGGAATGACAGATACGTCCACAGGACAGAGAGTCAGCAAGAGTGATCAACTGATGGAATGGGAGGGAACACTGGACGAACTGATATCCCAGTTAGGGGTCAGCTGGTCGGATTGCGAATTTGAAGACATTAGAAATGATATTTACACTGTGCAGAGGGATCTTTTTGCACTTGGTGAGGAAATACTGACTGAAGGGCAAGGGAGATGTCTCAGAGCGGATGGAGTCTCCTGGCTAGAGGACAAGATCAAGGCCTACCAGAAAGAGATAGGAGAAATCAAACTATTTGTTATACCGGGAGGGTCAAAAACATCCTCCTCATTGCAACTATCGAGGGCCGTTACCAGGAGGGCGGAAAGAAGGCTCATCGAACTGAAACTTAGCAGGAAAATTAATGATCTCATTCCCCAGTACATGAATCGTCTATCTTCATTCCTCTTTTTCATTGCCCTGGCATCAAACAAACGGAACAATTTCAGGGAGAGATTGTGGGAATGGCCCAATCCTGAAAGGACCACGAAGAAAGAGTGACCAGACACTATTTACTCTTGCTGGCTTGACACCCTGTCCAGTGTCTGTTGCCTTTATCCTCTTTTTTAACGTTTCGCACACACATAAATCATTTAAGGATAGACCGGATGTCTGTATGTGACTGTTCAAGGTTATGCCAGGAAATTTGACGAGATTGAGGAAAAGGACCTCCAGGGGGGAGGGAAGATTAGGTGGCTTATCACACACAAGGATGGTGCACCAAATTTTTCAATGAGGCTTATCACTGTAAAGGCCTGGGGGAGTACGCCTGCTCACAGCCACGAGTATGAACATGAGATCTACGTAATTGAGGGGAAAGGAACTGCGACCATCGGCGCTAAAAAGTTTGAGGTATCAAAGGATAGTTTTCTTTTCATACCTGGAAATGAGTACCATACGATTAATGCGACTACAGACATGAAAATGATCTGTGTCGTGCCAATCAGTGCCGCAAAGGAAATTCTTGGTGAATAAAAAGAGAGAATTACGCCTCTGTGGCGTATTTCTCATTCAGTTTCTTCGGGTTTGTAAAATCAAAATAATAATCAAAAATTGGGTCAGCCTGTCCCTTGAGGGTCATCCAATATATCCTTGCCATTGACATCTTCATGATGTGTTTGATCCTGGTCGGGGGATAAGGAACAACTGGGTTTTCATAATCAGCAATCACAAACGTCGCTTTGCCATAAGCGGTGTCGAACGGACAGTTAATCCTTCCAGTGAATTCATCGTACACTCCCTGCAGTAGGTTTGAAACTACCTGTGCTTCCAGATGCGCGGTCACTCCTGTCTTGGAGGTTGGAACGGTGTTTACGTCCCCGATTGCAAACGCATTGTCATATCCCTCTATCCTCATGGTCTTTTTATCTGTGATTATGAACCTGTCAGGATTCTTGACTTTCTCTGGAACAATTCTGATCTTTGTTCCCTTGCAGGGAGGGACTATGATTGGCAGGTCATAATTGATGCTGTCCCCCTCGATCGAACTTATCACTTTGTTCTTCGTGTCAATTGTGTCGACGTCGAAGAATGTCATCACTTCTATTCCCCTCTCCTCTACCATGGGTTCCACTACCTTGTTCATTTGCTCTGCGGGATAGGCCCTTGGGAATGGAGTGAAGAACTTGATCTTTGTCTTGTCCTTAAGATTCTTTTTCTTCAGATATTCTTCCAGCTGGAATGCACCTTCAAGCAGTGATGGCGGGCATTTGCACACTGGACCTGCCTGTCCAAGTGCTACTGTCCCCCCCTTAAAGTTCTTTATATGCTCCCAGAGTTTCAGGGAATTTTGAACGTTGCTGTGGTAATCTCCGTATTCATTGTATATTTCCCTTAAACCGGGTATCGAGTCTGGATCGGGACTTGTTCCGGTGGCAATAATTATCTTATCGTAGTCGTAAGTTGTTTTTCTTGTACCGTATACCTTTCTTTCATCCAGATTTATCTCGCTTATTTCATCTTTGACGAATCTGATCCCCGGCTTCAGGAGTGAAGCTATCGGCTTCCATATTTTTCGTCTCGACCCCTGGAACGCAACGTAAAGGAACCATGGCTGGTAATAGTGGTATTCGTCCTTGTCTATTACTGTTACGTCAAAATCCTTCCTGGGGAGATGGTTCGCAAGAATCAGCCCTCCTCCACCGCCACCTATAATCAAGACCTTTTCCATGTTATATCCTGTTCCTCTTTCATCTTTTGTTGATCTTGATTTTTACCACAATCTTGTCTGGATCAACTTTCACTTCTAGAATCTCATTCCCCGTTTTCTTGGCCCATGCTGCCGTGTCGGCCTGGACTCCTTTGTCTGTCGCCCAGAGTTCCAGAAGATCTCCAACTTTTGAGTTCCTGTATGCCCTTGCCAGGTCAGTAATCGGGCCAGGACATGCCGAGCCCCTTGAGTCGATAATAGTTGCTTCTGTCATCTCAGATCACCTCATATAAATAGCATCTGTCCGCCTTCTGCGTCTGCCAGGAATTTCGCTGCTCCAACCATGTCGTCCACGATTGGGTCAAGATCTTCCCTCTTTATATTCATTACACCTGCCGCCATAGAGCATGCATATATTTTTGCCCCGAACTCTTTTGCTTCCTTCAGCATTTCATACCACGACTTCACGTGTTCCCTCTTCATTCCTTCCATCAGTGCAGGTCCCATCGCCTCAAATTCCTTGGGCATGATCATTTTCTTTTCTCCCTTGGTGAAACTTAGCAACCCCCAGAAGGTTACAAAAACTTCCACTTCCGTCCCCATGGCTGCAGCGGCCTGTGACAAAACCCCAGCGGAAAGCAGTTTATCGACTGTCCCGCTAAAAATTACTATAGATAGTTTAGACATAGTTCCATCGCCATTTAGGTAATCACAACCGCAGATATAATCATTCATTGAAATATTCTAAGGGCAATAAAAGATATTAATGGTACGAAACTAACGCTGGCATTTTCCTAACTATGAACTCAAGGGCAGCGTTGATAACATTGGGATAAATTCAATTCCTGTTTTTTGTAAGGACATCCGCAAATACTGCCGCCTGCGTCTTGGTACCAAGATAAAGCACTTTTTTATCATAGCAGGCCCTCCTCATGGTTTTCCCGTCACTTTCTGATCTGTAATTATCTGAGAGTATGTTAAGCACCGCTGCAATGTTCCCCTGCTTCAGTATGTCAAGGCTGTTTAGGCTCCCTTCATAGATTTTCTTTATCTTGATTGAGTTGATTCCATATTGCTTTAGATAATCGTAAGTGCCAGACGTACTGTAAATGACCTTGCCTGCATTGCTTATCATTTTCATTATCCCAAGGAATTCATTCCTCCTAGAACCGGGTATCGTGATTATCACCCCTTCCTTTGAAATGTCGAAACCCGCTGCCTGATATCCCTTCATTAGCGCTTCTTTGAGATTGGTCCCGATCCCAATTACCTCTCCGGTGCTTTTCATTTCAGGGCCCAAAATGACGTCAGAATTAGTGATCTTGTCAAATGGGAATATTGGAAATTTTACGCCTGTCATATTAGAACTGCTATTGATGGGTGGAATCTTCCCCGTGACAAGAACCTCAGTCGCCATTTCTGCAAGATTGATCCCTGTTATCTTTGATATAAATGGGAAAGTCCTTGAAGATCTTGGGTTTATTTCAATGATGTAGACCGTATCGTTCTTGACTGCAAACTGTATGTTCAGTGGGCCCTTTATCTTCAGCCTCTTGCATATCATTCTTGTATATTCCTTCATGGTTTCCTGAGTGTGATTGTGGATGTTGATTGCTGGAAATATGCTCGTAGAATCCCCCGAATGAATCCCTGCTTCTTCCACGTGCTCTATTATTCCTGGAATGAAAACTTCGTATCCATCGGATACAGCGTCAATTTCAGCCTCCTGTGAGTCCTCAAGGTATTTTTCGACGAGGAATTGTTCCACAAATCTCCCCTGGAATCCAAGGAATTCTTCAAGATCCTCCTCCCCCTTGAGTATCGCCATGTGAGATCCAGAGATTGTGTAAGAAGGCCTGACTATTACGGGAAAACCGATCTTTTTTGCAGTTTCGTGGAGATCCTTCTTGGTCGAGTATGTAAATTTCGGATAAGGGATTTTCATCTCGTTCATCAACCTTGCAAATTTCTCCCTGTCCTCAAGGACGTCCACCACCTCTATGTCTGTTCCCGGGATCCGTATAGCATCACCAAACGTCCTTTTCAGTTCATTGAGAATGTTTATGGGTCTCTGCCCCCCGAACCAGGGAATCACCGTCTTTATCTCTGAATTTCTGATAATGTTCGATACTGTTGAAAAGTCCACGGGGTCAAAGACAAGGTAGTCGCTTTCGTCGAAATCTGTTGAGACTGTCTCCGGGTTGTCATTAAGCATTACAACTTTTTCCCCCATCTTTCTCAATACTTTTGAAGCATGGACACAGCTGTAATCGAATTCTATCCCCTGACCGATTGTTATGGGGCCGCTTCCTATCACCAGGACATCTCCCCCTATTTTCTTTCCCTGGGAAGATCCATAGTAGTAAGGCGTTTTGACGTCGAATTCTCCTGCACAGGTGTCGACGATTGAGAAGCCGTTTTCTTCCTGTTCGGTCCCGAAAGCTCTTATCAATTCGTCAACAAATAAGGTATTCCACCCCGTCAGTTTGGAGATTTTTTCTACTGTGTATCCGCGCATGCTGGCCATGTATATTTGCAACATCCTGCTTGGATTTGGAATTTCCAGCAATGATTCGTTGAATGTTTCCTTCCTGTATAAGACACCTGTTGATCGGAGCATTTTTCTGAATGCCTGACTCAACGACTTGCCTATTGACATAACTTCGCCCGTACTTTTCATCTGGGTTCCTAGCCTGAAATCTGCGTCCTGGAATTTTTCTATTGGCCAGACTGGTGATTTGACAACAACATAATCTATTGCCGGTTCCCTTGCTGAATTCCTCTCACCTGTGACATTATTCTCTATCTCATCCAGATTCTTTCCCAGCGCAATGAGTGCCGCTACTCTAGCAATGGGATATCCTGTTGCCTTGGAAGCGAGTGCAGATGACCTGGACAATCGCGGATTAACCTCTATCACATAATATTCTCCTGTGTCATTATTAAATGCAAATTGAACATTGCATGCCCCAATTATTCCGATTCCCTCTGCGATCTTCAACGCAGACCTCCTTATTTTCTGGAAATTCATGTCATTCAGCGTTAGAAATGGCGTAACTACAACGCTGTCACCGGTATGGACACCCATTGGGTCCACATTCTCCATTGTGCAGACAGCAATCTTGTTCCCTCTAGAATCCCTTACAACCTCAACCTCGAGCTCGTTCCAGCCAATAACTGACTTCTCCAGCAAAACTCCATTAACTTTGGAAAGCTCCAGTCCTCTTTCCACTATCGATCTCAGCTCATTGATGTCGCGGGCGATTCCACCACCAGAGCCACCTAACGTGAATGATGGTCTTATCACCATTGGAAGACCTGATTGCTTGGCGTATTGAACCGCTTCCTGGACTGTTGAGCAGTAACGTGAATCGATTACCGGTTCTCCCAGTTCGTCTATCCTTTCCTTGAATTTCAGCCTGTCTTCACTTATCTCAATAGATTCCGGAGGAGTACCCAGTACCCTGACCTCCATTTCATCAAGAATCCCTGTTTTCCATAATTCCGTTACAAGGTTCAACCCAGTCTGCCCTCCAAATGTACCGAGAATGGCATCTGGTCTTTCCTTGGCTATGATCTCCCTTAGATTCTCCACATTCAATGGGGCCATCACAGGTATAACCCCATCTATCTTGTCTGTCTGGATGGTGGCAGGATTAGAATTCACCACCACTACTTCGACTCCTTCTGAAAGAAGTGCCTTTATTGCCTGGTTACCTGAATAGTCGAATTCTGCAGATTGCCCTATCATTATTGGGCCTGACCCGATCAGTAGTACTTTTTTGGGGAGTTCACCCATGGTTGACCATTCTCCTGAATTCCTCAAAAATGCCTAATTCGTCCATTGGTCCTGGTCCCCCTTCCGGATGAAACTGGACTGTCAGGAAATTGTCCCCCATGATCCCCTCATTACTCCCGTCGTTCAGTGAAATGAATCTTTCTTCGGCGCTCCCATTGTTTTCAAACACGACTGCAAACCCATGATTATGCGTCGTTATCCCGATTTTGCCGTTCCTTGTGTCCCGGACAGGATGGTTGATACTCCTGTGACCAAATTTCATCTTCTGGGTTCTCATACCAAGGGAGAGCGCAATAAGTTGATGCCCCAGGCATATTCCCAGCAAAGGCTTCCTTCCAATCTCTTCCCCAAGTTTTTTCCTGAAACCCTCAAGACCGGGATGAGATGGATCTCCCGGGCCATTGGATACAATAATTCCATCAAAATCATTGATATTGATTCGCCCGAATTCCGTGTATGGTATTACTGTTATCTGGTAATTCTTCAGGAAATTAATTATATTTCCCTTTACGCCAAGATCGACCAGCAGAATTCTATTGCCCGAATGGTTTCCCAGAGTGTATCTTTCGCCAACTACTTCATTGACGAGATTGAACTCGTATGGATTACCGGCGGCATTTGCATCCCCTATTGCCCCAATCCTGTTGCCGTTGATTCTGAGGAAATCTATAACTTCCCTGGTACCACTGAATTCAATGCCCGGTATTCGATGCACTTTCAGGTAGTCAGATAGTTCCTCTCTTAGGGAGGCTGGGACATTGTTTACCACGACCCCTCTGACCTGCGGCATCTTGCTTTCACCGGTCTCATCAATTTCATAAGCACCGATATATGGAAATGAGAATACCAAAATCTGCCCCCTGTAGCTTGGGTCAGTGATAGATTTTATGTACCCTGAAGGAGAAGTTGTAAAAACTAATTCACCAGATGCCCCTGTTTCGTAACCTAATAACTCACCTTCAAATCTTCCAAGGCCATCTACCGTGAGGTATCCTTTTCTCAATTCTACCTTTACCCGATATTTAACAAGAATAAAAATTACATGCTCAAGCAGCCAATTGCTGGTTGATGATTGCTCAATACCACTCTGATTCTCCAACTGGCAACATAACTTTCATCGCCATGCATGCCGGTTTGAAATTGTTTAGTATGGTCAGAAAACGTTGACCGGGGAGAAACTTCCAAATGAATTTATCATAACTCTGTAATCATTGCATACCGCACCCAAGAAATATCCTTGAAAATCTGTCATACCCAAAGCTACTCGTGTCGCAGTAGACAACTTGTCAGAACCGTCACTCACTGCACAGTTATGGTACCGTACATTTCTCCCTGCACATACATAGATGGACCACAGTTGCACATATCTCCCCAACTGTACGTGCCCGGGGAATTGAAGGTTATGTAACCAATCACTATGGAAGAGGGAGGTATCGGGATGTTCACTCCATTGCTTATTGAGAAAGTGTCAGAAATATCAGAAGAGTTCACTTGCATGACATATCTTCCTTGACCCTGATTGGGCACCTCATTTGCAGAAGTCACTCCGAGCACTTTGTTGAACAGAATAATTCTATTCATCTGGGTGCCCAGGACATTCTGTGCATAATCTACGAATGGTGGTGAAGGACCAGGATCGTGTTCAAATATAGTGACTTCTATCAGTGTATTGGAAGGCAAAACTATGTCGGAGGAAGAGGTCAGTTTCCCATTTGACAGAACATAGAATGCAAATTGATCGCTTGACCCATTTCCAGAATTTACCGGAGATACCACAAGAGTCAGGTTAAATGTACGAGAATTAGTGTATGCTAATCCAGATATCAGTGCTCCCGCCAGCATTATCAGAATTACGATTATGACCAGCACCGATTTTCTGTTCATTGTCTCCTTTCATCTCCTTCCTATTTTTATGATATATGAATTAATGAATTTTCCCTATATACTGACTGGGCGGCGGGAGTGTGTAGAGACAAAAATTTTCAAATGCGGAATTGAGGAATAATCAATAACATGATGAAAGGTCAAAGATAGGGATTTGTATTATACTTTTACATTTCTGGATTTTGGAAGAGTAATACTTGCGGTGGTCTTTACAAAGAGTTATGGGAGAGAACCTGGAGTTGTATTTTCCCTTGTCTGATCTTTAAGAATGACCGACCAATTAGGAAGACTTAAAAAAGTTTGGATTTACCAGTTCGTTCAATTTCTTGTGATAACGTTATTAATGAATTTTTGATTAAGGAACATGCCCTTTGATAATGAAAATACCTATATTAAAATGACAGAAAGTGGAAATGAAGAAAAATTTCATACTGAATATGAGAAGGCTCTGAAGACTGTTGAAAAATGGTTCAATGTTGAATACCCCAACCTTGTTGTTGAAGAGGTATACGAAAAGGACAAATTGTTCCATGTTTCACCCCTGGATGGAAAAACAAACCTCGGTACTTTCCAGATGTCTTCGAAGGAGACATCAGAGAGGGCAGCAGAAATCGCACACAAGAGTTACAAGAAGTGGTTTGAATTAGGTTATCTCGCCAGGGCCAGGATATTCCTTGCCGCAGCTGACATGTTGTCTGAAAGAAAATTTGAATTTGCTGCTGTTTTGAGTTATGAAAATGGTAAGAACAGATATGAAGCAATGGGGGACGTTGATGAGACGATTGATTTCATGAGGTACTATGCCCAACAGCTCATCAGCAATGAGGGGTATATTAAGTTCACTGGAACAGCTTACTATGGAGAGGATTCGAAGAGCGTGATGAAGCCCTACGGAGTGATTCTTGTCATCTCTCCATTCAATTTCTTCTCGATAACTGCGGGCATGGTAAGCGGCCCCCTAGTTGTTGGGAACAGCGTGATTTTGAAGCCTTCCTCTGATATCCCACTCTCTTCATACAAATTCATAGAACTGCTGCATGCGGCCGGGGTGCCAAAGGAGAACCTCATATATCTCTCAGGTTCTGGGGGGAGGGTAGGCAGAGCACTTTACACGAATGACTACGTGGAAGGGGTTGTATTTACTGGGAGCAGGGACATCGGGATGAAAATATTCAAGGAAGCGCAGGAAAAGAGACCCAAAGTCATGGTTACTGAGATGGGTGGCAAGGACACCATTGTCGTGACTGCAAAGTGCGACATTGACAAGGCAGTGGAAGGAGTGGCCAGATCGGCCTTCGGATATTCTGGCCAGAAGTGCTCTGCATGTAGTCTCGCCCTTATCGAAGAGCCAATATACGACATATTCAAGAAAAAACTTGTTGAATTTACGTCCAAACTATCCGTGGACGACCCGAGAAAGAAAGGAACATTTACGGGACCAGTGGTCAACAAGGATGCTTACGTGAAGTTCCAGGAGGTTATGAAGACGGTGCCAGATCAGAAGATACTTTATGGAGGTTCAATCAAGAAAATGGATGGGTACTACGTTGAAAATACGATACTGGACAATGTAAACGACCCAAATATAGAAAGGGTAGAATTATTCCTTCCCATCCTTGCAATTAAGCCGGTCAGATCGCTCCATGAAGCGGTGCAGTTCATAAACATGAGTGAATATGGACTTACGGGTGGGATTTTCAGCGAGGACAGGAAGGAAATAGATTACTACTTTAAGAATGCAGAAGTGGGAGTGGTCTATGCTAACAGACGAAGAGGAGGTTCAACGGGAGCGATGGTTGGATCTCAGCCATTTGTAGGATGGAAGATGAGCGGGACCACTGGAAAAGGGACGGGTTCTTTCTACTACCTTCCACAGTTCCTCAGAGAGCAGGCCCAAACCATAGTCAGGGAGTAATTATCTTTTCCACTATTTTATTTACGTTGCTAACGAATTCTTTCTCTTTTCCCATACTTATAAGGGCGCCTGCTGCATTTCTATGACCCCCTCCTGATCCACCTACGCTCTCAGCTGCTTCCCTGAATATCAGTGAAAGATCAAGTACTTCGGATAGTAAAGGAGAAATCCTTCCTGAAATTTTCTTGCTCCCTTCCAGATTCGCCATCACTATCACTATTGACTTTCGAGGCAATCTTTTGTGTGTGATGATCCTGGTCGCTATAGTACCGGTAATATTGTTTTCGAGATTTGAACCGAAGTCATAATAATGAATCAACCCCATGACGCTCTCATTCATCCCGTCAAGAATCTTCGATGCCTTTCGCAGCGTTTCTGTATGATTGTTATATAGCTGCATGGCCTCGTCAAGAGTTGGCCCACGTTCGAATAGGCATAGCCGTATTCCCACCTCTGGATGTGATTTTCTGGAGGTGGCATTTATTATCGATGAGAAGTCTCTTGCGTCCTTCAGAATGGAAGTGACAGGTTCTGATTTGATCTCATAAACCTCCCCGGTGAGCCTTGCTACCTCTCCACCCTCATTTTCAAGCCTGTGCTTGAGTTCGTTGATTATGTTCTCCCTCTCTTGCTCCTTCAAATCGACCCATCTGGTTGAATTTGCAGACCTCCTGTCTATTCCGAGACTTTCAAAGAACCTGTATACCTCATCTGGGCGATCGTACAACGAGTTGATCTTCGGGTCATTACCAAACCTTATCATGTAGGAGATAGGTTTAGAACTCCTCCCAAAATACCTGATATCATTTTTCATTTCTACCAGACCATTTTCATTCGCTAGAAGCATTACCTGCCTGTCCATGTCAACAAGTCTTGTAAATTTCTTGTCGTGGAGGTCTCCAACTGAACCGATCACCGGCAAATGGGAAATCGCAAAGACTTCGGGGAGAAGATTCATTGAGAATAGGAATGTGGTCGTGGATCCAGATTGTGAAATACTTCCATCAAGACCTTCAAGATGAGGGTTGAATTGGTAGATGTTATTGCCATTGTTGGTGATGTGCGATTCCAGAATCGCAGGGTTGTGATGGTCTGTTATCACTGCAGAGACTTTTCTCATTTCGCCTGTCTTGGAAGAGCCCATGTCATTGAACCAATAGACGTCTTCTGTATCACTGAATTCTAGCGGATCCAGTTGGTTTTTAATTCTCAACTCGTAATTCAATCCCAGCCTCTTTGCGACAAAAACAGCTATGGCAGCAGAGGCAATTCCGTCTGAGTCGTGATGAGAGTATATTACTAATTTCTTTGCGTTCTTGATGAGATCCATGGCATCAGAAATCACTGAATACCACCTCGTTAAGCTCTGTTGGTATTTTGCCCTCGACTTCAGTAAATCTACTCCACATTTCCCTGCACTCACAGGTTAAATCTTCAAGGTAATCAAAATTCAAAGTCTCGCTGTACTTTCTGATTCCATTGGAGAACTTCTTGTCACATTCGTGACCATTGTGCGCCCCTCTCTTCTTCCCTGAACCGCTGATAAGTGAAACGACGGGCACATTTAGATCCTTCAATGACAGGAGCACCTCCCTGACGCTCCACAGCCAAGGAGGTCTGTAGTTACCTTCCTTGTACATTTTTTCTACCAGAGTCCCTCGCTGGACATTCAGCGGGTTTATGGAAATGAAATCCGCAAACTGCGCTACTTCCCTCGCAGATTTTACTGTGTCCTGTATTGCCTCATTTTCTTTTACATAGGGAGGTTTGAGCAAAAGATATGCACGAACGGAAATGGATTTCGCGTGCAGTGTTTCTGCAGCTTTTTTAAAATCATCGAAAGTATAATTCTTATTTATGGAAAATTTGAGCATTTCTGAATTTGTACTTTCCATACCCATGGCGACCTGGAGCCTTCCAGCAAATTTTTCCAGAGCGGGCGCAATTTTCTCTACATATTCCGGCCTGCTTTCCACTATTAGAAAATCATATCCCGTTAGAATTTTCTCTATAATGGGGACCTGTATCTCCTTGTCTATTTCAACCGGGTCAAAAAATGAGCCTGATGTGAATATTTTCAGAACTTCTCCCTTGGGGTATTGTTTCATGAATTGTTCTATCTGGGCTACTACCTCTTTTTTTCCAATTCTAGGGTTTGTATCTTCATAAAAGCCGCACATTGAGCACCCTGAATGATAGAACCAGCTGCACCCCCTCGTTCTCAAGATCAACACTCTCTCCTCTCTTGTCCTCCCATTCAGGTATTCCCTTTCAGTATAGGTAGTTACAAAATCCGTACGTTCGCTCCTCTCGGTATTCTGTCTTAGAGATCTAATTTCCCCGGCGATGACGGGGTCTATATTATTCATTGCTTCCTCATATGAATATTGTTAATAATTTATTGCATGCCCATCTTTGCAACTTGATCCTTCCCCTGAAAAGAGCTCTTCCATAGCCATTTTTCGGCTTACATTGAAAGTCAGTTAAGGTTTTTAATGCGTATATTATCATATGATATGTGCAGGATGCTCCTCACAACAGGCAGGAATTCAGATCTGTCACCTTACCTGGATTTCGTTTACGAGATGGCATACAGAGGAAATAAGGCACCTCACACCGATGGATTCGGGTACGCAGTTTACACTAAGAATCAGGTATATGTTAAGAAGAGCATTCCTCCCGAAAATGCTGAACGCCCGGTTATTGGTGAAAATGAATTGTTCGGTGAGACTCTCATTGCTCATGCGAGGAAAATAAGTTCATCATCGAAGACGATAAACAACACTCAACCCCTCCTCAGAGGAATGATGTCGTTTGCTCACAATGGGACCATCAAGGAACTCGGGAATGAGAAGTCCAGTGACAGTTCACAGTACTTCAAGATGATTTTCAAGAGTTTCCCTGAAGCTATTGAAAATGTCAGAACAATGAACTTCACCAGCTTGAACTTCATTATGACTGATGGGTCTTTTGCTGTCGCATACAGGGAGGTCAGGGAAGACAGGGGTTACTACACCCTTTTTTACAGGCTGGAAAATGATAGATTTACTGTTTCAACAGAGGTAATGGATGGTAAATGGTTCGAAATAGAGAATCAGACTCTTGTGGTTTATAGAAATGGTCACGTCAAGGAATACCCAACCAAGGGAACGGTCCCTCACGTCCTTTAGCTTTTTCTTGGGATAGTCGATGCAAGTCTTTCAACGAATGCAGAAAAAATAGATTCGTAGACCACTTCCCACCTTTCCATTTTTCCTTGCGAGAAATGGTAAATCGCACCCTTGCTTTCACCCGATTTTTGAGCGGAAACGAGGAAGTCCGTTGCCTCCTCCAAATTCAAGCCGTTCTTCAACAGTTGAATTAGGTTCCCATCCAGTGGAAGACCGCTAGAGAATCCATACGTTACGTAACCGCTTATGTCCCTGATGGCTGTGGTGTGAACATCTGAATAATGCCCTTTGACAGATGTGACCCCAGCTTCTATGCCGAATGCAAAATCAAAATCCTGGGGAACTGATTTGAGCCTTTCAATTGCTCCTGACAGTATCTCGTTTCCGAATGGCTGTTCAGTTTTTCCTCCTCCCTCGAACTTGTGTATTTCATAATTCTTAAACCATTTAATTGCGAAGTTCTCTAGTCCCTTTATTTTTTCTGGGTTTTTACTTGCAATTCCCAGTCTAATAGGGGTCAGTCTCTCTCCATTTTCATTGATAACCCCTTTTGAAATTCTTTCCGACTTTATTGGCAGATAATCATCTCCCAGGACCGTTCCAATATTTTCTAATGCCAGTGGTCTGATACCCCTGCTCTTTCTTATAAAATTAATTTTGGCAGCAAAATCGAACGTCTCGTTGCTTATCACCATCGCGTCGAATTCCCTTTCCAATGTGGAACCGTATTGATCATTTAATTGAGATATCTTGGCCTCGATTCCTCTCTCCTGCAGGTAGTTCTCAAGTTTTTTCTTTCTAATGTCATAGGGTGGGACTTGATAATTCTTGATTCTTTCAAAATTGTTGCCTGTCAATCCAATATAAAGGTCGCCTATTCTGCTGCCTCTTTCAATCATTTCCTTGTGGGCTTTATGCAGGAAACTGAACGTACCCCCAAGCAGGACTTTCATCATTCTTGAATATTACTGGGCTAATAATCACTACTATTCCTCCATCCTTGATGTATTGCTCATTTTATACTGGAATACTGGGAATGATTTAGTTGAGGTTAAAACATCACACTTAAATTTCAGATTTGGCCTCAGTGTTATGAAAGTGGCAGTCGTCCATACCAAAGATAATGTTCTCTCTCCACTTGACTTGGGAGAGGTCATCAGTGTGGTTGATACCGAGAGCAAGGAGATAGAGCAGTACGAGAATCCCGGATTTGAGAGAGTTCCTGGAGGAAAAGAGATCGCAACTGCTACGATTATTAGATTGAAGGTTGATGCACTTGCGGTTAAAAGCGGTGGCATGTGCCCAGGTTCCTACAGGATGTCACAGGGAAGGATCAAATACATTGTGTCACCATTCAATGAGCTGGAGGAATTTGTCGAGAAAATCGATTCTCTGGACCTGACAGACGAGCTGGAACCAGAAGTATATGCCGAGTATGAGTGACCTTATGTGATATCTGGTTGACTCAGATTGATGGTTTTATCTCGCCTTAATCTGGATGTTGGCACTCAATGCCTTCCATATAGATTGTGACTATAGATTATCATCTTCCACTCTCCATTTTTGATTTCAGGATTACGTTACCATCGATCCCAGAGTTGTTTACCTTAGCCAATGGCAATCTATGGGACCTTCAAAGAAAAGATGGACTCCAGCTTGTGCATCCTTTTGAAATTCGCAGTTTGTTCTTCTAAATTCTTCTGAAAGATTAAGTCAAATGCTTGGCAAATTTGACTACTTATACATTTATATCGAGTCGCATTACAAGTTGAATGTCTGATCTTTCCCACCTGCGAAAGAATTCGATTGGGATTTTTGGATTGATATTCCAGAGTCTGACCGCCATTGCACCTCTCATGGACATGATAGCGCTTATTACAACTGCAGCCATATTTGCGCTGGCCTCGATGCCACTTGCATTCCTTCTTGCCTTTATACTCACATTCTTGACAATAAATACAATTTTCCAATTCTCAAAAAAGATTGCCAGCAGCGGTGGATACTACAGCTTTGTTGGCCATGGTCTTGGTCCGAGAGCCGGACTTTTCACTGGATGGATCTATTTACTCTATACGACACTTGTAACCCCGAATGCAGCACTTTTCTTTGGTGCGATATTTGTGCCTGCTGCCTTCCAGTTGATCACCGGAATGATGCTACCTGCGTATTCATGGATAGTTTTAAGTCTGGTGCTGATAATGTTTGTCGCTGGAATGTCTTATTGGGGAATTAAACCGTCGCTTAAGTATAGCATAATAACTGGTTTGGCTGAAATTTCAATAATGATTTTTTTCAGCGTATTTGTCATAGCTAAGTCTGGAACTTCCAACACCCTGCTCGTATTTACCCCGAAATTTGCTCCAGGTGGAATGTCTGGAGTTGCGCTCGGGATGATCTTTTCAATCACTTCTTTCGCTGGAGCAGGTTCTCCGGTTATCCTGGGGGAAGAGGCAAAAGGTCCACGTAAGACGATAGGAAAGGCAGTGATTATATCGGTATTGCTAGCTGGAGTCACAATCCTTCTTTCTGCATATGCCCTTGCAATCGGTTGGGGGACTTCTGATATGTCTGGGTTCGGAAATGAACTGATCCCTGGAGTAATTGAGGCTAGAACCTATCTTGGATTGGCGGGAGCAGCGGTGATAGTCATCTTCGGGATCAACAGTTTCCTCAATCTGGGTCTTTCTTATTTCAATGCTGGAATCAGGGGAATGTATGCAATGGCCAGGGATGGAGTGATCCTCCCTAAAAGACTTTCTTCCATCAACTTGAAGCACGGAACACCACATGTGGCAATTGCGGTTGATGCAACAGTTGCTGTCCTGCTTTCAGTTCCAATGGCTTTCTGGATGGGCCCGTTCAACGCATTCGTCATAGAGCTGACTGGTGTAACTGTAGGATATCTGATCGTGCATATTCTTGCGAATATTTCCCTGAGTGTTTTTTTCAGGAAAATTGGAGAGTTCAATATTGTGAAGCATTTGATAATACCATTTGCATCAACACTGATCTTTCTTGTGACGCTTTATTATTCAATAGTTCCAATAAAATTCCCGGTGAGTTACGGTGTTTTGGCAGTGTTTGTATGGGCAGCTATTGGTGGAGGATTCGTTTATTCGCTCGGTGAAGAGAAGGTAAAGGGAAAGGCACAGTTTAACCTTCCACATGAACGAGATGTCACGTGAGAATTGCCAAAGTCCACATGGGATTGAGCCTTGTTGAAATGTGCATCCATGCCGCGAGCCGGGATCGAACCGGCGACTTCAAGCTCTTCAGGCTTGCACTCTCCCAGCTGAGTTATCGCGGCTTGCTTCTTTCGTTTATAACCATCCATTAGAAATACTTTAACATCCCCCGCCCCCCTTAATTTCGAGTGCAAGACTAACGTTATTAACACAGCTGTAATCATGAATCATGAGGACCTCATTGTTTGAAGAACATGTTAAACTTAATGCAAAGATGGTAGATTTTCACGGCTGGGAAATGCCAATCCAGTATTCCAGCATAATAGAGGAACACAGGCAAGTTAGACAGAAGGCAGGATTGTTTGACGTTTCTCATATGGGAGACATAATGATCGAAGGAAAAGATGCACAGGACTTCCTTTCCTATCTCCTTCCAACTGATCTATCAAAATCAAGGATTGGGAAAGCAATTTATTCTGCATACCTGAATGAAAATGCTGCAATGATAGACGATACTATTGCAAACAAGATCAGTGAAGAAAAGTTCTTAGTCGTACCAAATGCAGCTACGACAGACAAGATATATGCTTGGCTTGTAAAGAACAAGAAGGATTTCAAGGTAAAAATCTCCAACATTTCATCAAAAATGTCATGCCTTGCACTTCAGGGTCCCCTCTCCCACGAAGTGATGAAAAATTTGCATCCGGAAGCAAACAATCTTGACCATTTCGCCCTGACAAACGTCTCTGAAATGTATCCATCACCGGGATTAGAAGATGCAACCATTGTATCCAGTACCGGATACACCGGTGAGGAGGGATTCGAATTTATCATTCCCAATGAATACGCTGTGGCCACATGGAAAAAACTGTTGAGCAATGCGAATGTGAAACCGATTGGTCTTGGAGCCAGAGATACACTTAGGATGGAGAAAGGACTCCTGCTTTCGGGACAGGATTTCAATGAAGACAGAGACCCAATTGAAGCCGGGGTATCTTGGATACTGGACTGGGATCATGATTTCATCGGGAAGAAAAATCTTGAAATAAGGAAAGACAACATAAAAAGAAGGTTCAGGGGAGTTGTGGCAGAAGACAAGGTGATTCCGAGAAATGGATCAATCGTGAAATTGAACGGTAAGGAGGTTGGTATCCTGACTTCCGGAACATTCTCTCCATCTCTTTCCAAGGGGATTGGTCTTGGATATTTTGATTCCGACTTAAAAGTTGGGATGAATGTCGTGGTTTCGACTGGTAAGACCGAAGGAAAATGTCTCTTATCAAAACCAAGAATGGTGTAAAATTCTTCTAATTCCATTCCTTCTTTACCTGTGATCGTACTGAAATAGGTATGAGGACATAGGAATAAATAAATTCTTCAAATTTCTATATTGAATCAATGAACATTCTGTGAATCCTTCCGTCTCCAAATATTTCAGGGTGAAAGGTCATTCCCAGATGTTTCCCTTCGGAGACAATTATCGGAGAATTTTCATATTGAGACAACACCCTACCTTTTTTGACCTTCACAATTATTGGTGCCCTTATGAAAACTCCGTGGAATTGGCCAATTCCTTCAATGTTTAAGTCTGTTTCAAAACTTTCCCTCTGACTCCCATAACCGTTTCTCTTTACTTCAATGTCCAACAGAGGAAGGAGGCCTTTTCCTCCATCTACGTTCTCTGACATCAATATGAGTCCTGCACAGGTACCCATCACAGGAAGCTTTTTCTTCATTATCAATTCAACAAGGCCTCGTTCTTTCATGACTTTTCCAATAACGGTGCTCTCTCCTCCAGGCAATATCAGTCCATCAACATTTTCCAGATCTGGGCTTTTCCTGATCCTGACGGGATCTGCTCCCAGAGATGATAAGATATTAACATGTTCAGAAACATCTCCCTGAATGTCAAGCACTCCTATTCGCACACACCTGTATTGCCAGCAAATATCTATTTCTTGCTATTATGTTATATGTATGAAATTAATTATAGGATGAAATGAGAGTCCTTGCAGCAGAAGTTAAGAATCATTTGAACACTGAAGTGGAGGTCAAGGGATGGGTACAGGCGATTAGAACAGGCGGTTCGATCGCATTCATAGACCTGAGAGATGTCTCTGGGCACGTACAGTGCGTAGTGGCTAAGAAAGAAAACGCATCTATTTTTGAAGAGTTAAGAACTCTTTCTAGGGAGAGTGTCATTGAAGCTAAAGGCAAAGCGGTTGAAAGTCAGGCAAAACAAGGTTACGAGATACAGGTGAATAAGTTCAAAATCCTGAATAAATCCCTTGCACCTCTTCCTTTGGGGGTTGTGGACATGGTGGATTCTGATATTGAAACCAGGCTCGAAAACAGATTTCTGGATCTAAGAAAGCCAAAGATACTTTCCATTTTCAAGGTACAGGACACCATATCAAGGGCGGTCAGGCAATATTTCCATCAGAATGGATTCATCGAAGTCCGGACGCCAAAAATAGTAGCAGCTGCTACGGAAGGAGGCACAGAGTTGTTTCCTGTCAAATACTTTGATAGGAGTGCATATTTGAGTCAAAGTCCCCAGCTCTACAAGGAAATCATGATGTCAGCAGGATTTGACAGGGTATTTGAAATTGCACCCGCCTTCAGGGCTGAGGAACACAATACAACACGGCATCTTAATGAATTTACCTCCATAGATATTGAGATGAGTTTTGTCGACGACGAAGAGGCGATGAGAGTCCTTGAAGAAGTAATCAAGGTGAGTTCAAAGATGGTTATCGAGGAGAACTCTAAGGAGTTGGAGCTTCTTGGAATAACGTCTCCAAAAACTGATTACTCCTTCAAGAAGATTAGCTATGCCGAATGCGTTAAAATCGCAAACGACAAAGGAATAAAGGTAGACGATGGAGAGGATCTATCAACACCTGCCCTCAAGGCAATAGGCGAAGGATTGAATGAATTTTACTTTATCACCAGATGGCCCAGGAAATTGAAACCTTTCTATGTTCAGCCTTTTGATGAAAAATATTCAAGAGGGTTCGATTTACAATTTGGCGAAGTCGAGATTACAAGTGGGGCGCAGAGGGTGCACAATCCTGAAATTCTCATAAAGAATCTGGAAGCAAAGGGGCTGAATGTGGAATCGTTCGAATTTTATATCAAGGCCTTCCAGTATGGCATGCCACCGCATGCAGGATGGGCAATTGGGCTAGAAAGACTGACAATGGTGCTGCTGAACCTGCAGAACATAAGGGAAGCCACACTATTCCCAAGAGACAGGACAAGGATTACTCCATGAAGTTCCAGTCGAAACGAGGGGGCGGGGATGTTACATAATTTCATCGACGAAGAGATGATTGTGATCGAAACCGAGGTATCAAGGAAGCTAGAGGTCACTGATATCTCTTTAAAATACAAAGAGAGGCCAGTACTTCTAACCAACCTTGAGGGGAAAAGGGCTTTTGTTAATCTCTGGGCAAGCAGGGAGAGAATTTACAGGGAGTTGAGGATGGACCGACAGGAATTCCTCAAGATATACCAGGATTCCCTGAATGATGCCTCTCCCATTAAGGAGGGCGAGAAATTATTTACCGAGAAGGTCGGGATGGATGAGGTACCGACGTGTCAGTTCTACAAGGGAGACGCAGGCTATTACATTACGTCAGGCATATTTGTGGCGGAGAAGGGTAGGAAGAGAAATCTTTCCATTCACAGGGTGTGGGTAAGAAACAGTCAGGAAGGACTCGTAAGGCTTGTCCCCAGGGACCTTTTCAGGATGTATAATGAAAGCATTGATCACGGAGAAGAATTGAAGGTTTCCATTGTCATAGGTTCCCCCCTAGAGTTTTTGCTTGCCTCTGCAACCAGCATTCCCTTTGAAAGAGACGAGTCGGCCGTGGCGAATTCATTGTACAGGAAATCGAAAGGCAAAGACATGACTTTCTCCAGGAGTGCCAATGGTATAATGGTGCCATCACATTCAGAATATGTCATAAATGCGGTCTTCTCCTCTCACAAGGAAAGGGAAGGTCCGTTCAAGGATGTCACTGGCACTTATGACATACAGGAAAACCAGCCCCAAATATTCTTCGAATCAGTTGAAACGGTCAAGGACCCAATTTACCACGCTCTGGTACCTGCAACTTTAGAGCACTTCAACCTGATGGGTCTTCCCAGGGAACCTACCATATTTAACGAGATCAGGAAGGAGGGTGTAAATGTGATCGACGTGAGGCTCCCCGAAGGCGGTGCAAGCTGGTTACACGGAGTCGTAAAAATCCAAAAAGCATCCAGTGACGATTTCAGAAAAACTGTTGAAGCGTCCTTCAGGGGGCACAAGAGCCTGAAGAGGGTAATAGTGGTGGATAAAGACATTGATATCTACAATGATAATGATGTGGAGTGGGCACTGGCTACCAGGTTCCAGGCAGATAGAGGAATCATTGTCAAGAATGAAAGGGGGTCTTCCCTTGATCCAAGCAGCTATAAGGACAACATAACCTCAAAAATGGGAATGGACGCTACGATGCCGCTCGGTGGCGGAAGGAAGTTTGTGAGGGACTAATTGATCCTATCGACCATTCTTTTGGCCATCTCTTCCAGTTCCTTGACTTTCATTGAATCATCTGTCAGCTCCGGGATAGAGGAAATCGCCTTGTTATAATAACTCAACGCTAGTTCCTTGGTTTTGGCAAGGGCTCCAGACGACTTTATTATATTTCTCACTTCTTCAAAATCACTTTGGCTGATGCCAGGTTTGCCTAGAAATTTTTTTATGAATTTTATGTCATTTTCACTTGCCAGATCGAATGCATTTAGAATCAGGTGTGTCATCTTCCCTTCTTCAAAGTCGCTGGTCACCGGCTTCCCCAGAGTCTTTTCATCACCATACATCCCGAGAATGTCATCCTGAATCTGGAATGCAATGCCGAGAGGGATGCCATAATGGTCAATGAGTCCGACATTGGGATAGCCAGACAAATACGCCCCCATCTTCATAGGTCCATTTACTGTGTAATGAGCGGTTTTCATGACGTGTACTTTCGTCACCTCACCCAGAGTCACTTTATCTTTGAGAGGCATTGTGATATCCATCAACTGGCCAATCCCCGTCATTTCGACCGTTTCTGACATTGCCATCATTGCCCTGTTAAGATTTTCAGGCGGGAAATCATTCGAAAGAAGAATTTCGTGTGAATATGCATCTGCCAGATCAGCTGCCACAATTGATATTCCTTCATTCATTCTTTCTTCATAATTCCACATCTTATGGAAGGAAGGCCCGCCTCTCCTCGTCGGGCTCTGATCAATTATGTCATCATGAATCAGGAGGTAGGATTGCATCAGTTCCAGGCTAATTGAGGCTCTTATGATTCTCTCATCAATATCAGAGTTCAGCCAGTACCCGAGTATCATAAAAAGAGGTCGAACCCTTTTACCTCCTCTCATAGTGAATTCTTTCAGAGCGGAAATGACCCGAAGCTCGATTCCATCCTTGCCCAGCTCTCTTCCAGTAAAGAATCTCCCGAGCTCCTCGTCCACTTGCGACTTGTACTGCGCTACAACAGACACGCGTCCTAATCATTATTCGTTATTTTAACCTTTGACAAGGTGGTCTGTTTTTTTATCTCCCCATTTGAGCAGTTAGAGAATGAACCTTTGTTCCGGCGTTGAAAAAACGATGGCCTAGAACTATCCTCAAAATTAAAAAATGTTTAGAATATAACAACAAATCCGCAAATTGTTAAAATATTTAAGGCGCCGTCGCATTAGGGATAGTTTATGAATAAAATCAAAGTAGTTAATGATGTGGGTGAATTAGTCACAGTTTTTACGATATCGAATACCGAAGTGAAAAGGTCTCTGCTCAAAATGCTGAACGAAAAATGGCTCAGCGAGGAAGAGGTAGTTGAGAAACTCGGTACTGAGGCAATAGAAATATTGAGATACCTTGAAAAGATAAAATTCATAGAATCTCAATGGAGTTCAACTCCAAAGGGGCCGAAGAAAGTATACCACAACTATTACACTTCGATCCAGATCAACATTTTGATTTTGACAGAAGAAACAGCAGATGTGATCTATGTTGCGTCCTTGGACGACAAGGCAATTGAAGATTTCAGCAAGAAAATAGAGGATCTCATTTCAAATGGGATACAGTACATAGCAGAGATTCAGGAAAAGCTCAACGTCACCTCTACCTACTTAAGGGTCATGATCAAAAGAAGCAAGACCCTCACAATCAAGGGAATGAAGGTGGAGAGAATATAGTTGTTAACAGTGATGAGAATCGGGCACAGACCCGAAAGAGATAAGCGGATAACCACACACGTCGCCCTGGTATCGAGAGCATTTGGTGCGGATAAAATTGTAGTGGATAAGGAAGATCAGAAGCTCAGGCACACCATAGAAAAAGTTACTGAGAAATTCGGAGGAGAGTTCAAAATCGAATTCCACTCACTGAAAGAGGAAATGAAGACATTCGACGGCATAAAAGTCCACCTCACAATGTACGGTATACCATACCAGCGGAAAATTGGGGAAATCCGGAGGAATGAGAATATACTGATTGTGGTGGGAGCTGAAAAAGTTCCCAGGGATGTCTATGAAATCGTCGATTACAACATTGCAGTTGAGAACCAGCCTCACTCAGAGGTCTCCGCCCTTGCCATATTCCTGGAACATCTGGGCAGGAAGAGGAAATTGGAGGGAGAGCTGAAAATAGTTCCTCAAGCAAGAGGCAAGAAGGTTCTCAGGATTCCGGGAAGAGAAGAATGCCTTGACTTGCTGAGGAAATATGGTGCGGATGAGAACCTTATAGCACACTCCGTAATGTGCGCAAAAGTTGCCGGAAAGATGTCAGAAGGGTGCGAGGTCGACCTGCGATTGCTCGAGGCGGGTGCGCTCCTCCACGATATAGGAAAGACTGTCACAATGGGGATAGCACATGGTGCCGAAGGTTACTCAATTTTGAGAAAGGAAGGATACGACGAGAGGATTGCCAGGTTCTGCAGTACTCACGTGGGGGCAGGGCTTCTTAAAAAGACCGCAAGACATTTCCATCTCCCGGACATGGATTATATACCCAGGACTACTGAAGAGAAAATAGTATGCCATTCAGATACTCTCCTGAAGGGCACAAGGGTGACAAGGGTGGAAGAAATAATGGAGGACTACAGACAGAAGGGGCTGGGAGATGAAGCAATTAGATTGAAAAAACTGGATGTGTACCTCCAAAAGAAATGTGGCTACAACATTGACGTTATACTGAAATTAAATCAATAAAAAGATATCGAATAGAGTTTTTTAACTGGACAGTGTTTGACCTCTGTGAGAATAGTTCCTACCTCATATACCGAAGGGCTCACCTCGAAATTATCCTCTGCAATTCAAATCCCCATGGCAAGAGTTACTAGGAGAAGATTTGCGGACGGTGAACTGTATGTTAAGATGGAAGAGCAGTTTTCAGAGGCAATCCTAGTGGGAAATACTTACCCGGACCAAAGTATAATAGATATACTACTCACTCACGACGCAATCAAAAACGCAGGAGCGAAGAGGCAGATACTGGTGGTGCCCTATTTTGGATATGCAAGACAGGACTCCATGTTTCAACCTTATGAAGCGATCAGCGCAAAAGTAATTTCAGAGCTGCTATACAGCAGGTTTGAAAAGATATTCGTTGTGAACATGCACTCTCCAGAGGGGCTCGTGTTTCTGAAGGACAAGGGGGCAGAGATCAGGGCTGAATCAATCCTGGGGGAACAGGTAAAGAAGGACGAGAATGATCTTGTAGTCTCTCCAGACGGAGGATTTATGGAGGAGGCCAAGAACGTGGGTAGAGTTTCTGGCCTGGAGACGATAGCGCTGATGAAAACAAGGATTTCAGATACAAAAGTCAAAATCGAGGTACCGGATGATTTCCAAATCAAGGGGAAGAAAGTTGCACTGGTGGACGACCTTATATCTACGGGAGGCACGGTACTCGAGGCATCCAAAATATTGAAGGAGAAAGGTGCTTCTAAAATTAACGTATATTGCGTTCACGGGTTGTTTGTTGGCGGAACATCAAAGTACACTGGTTTTGTCGATGAGATAATTACCACTGATACAATCGAGGGGCCATTCTCAAAAATGAGTGTTTCCAATTTGGTCTCTTCAAAGTTAAGGGAGTATCTGCTTCTTTAACTGGTTGAACCAATCCTCATCCTTGAAATTCTTGAATCTTCCTATATAGTTCTCCTTGAGTATTTTTGGTTCCAGTCTTAGTGCCATATTCAGGAAATTCCTGGTGCCTAACTCGTTTCCCTTGTAATCTGCGATAATGCTCTTTACCACCCACGCAAACGGATCCTTCTGGTTGTTTGCAACGTATGCATTCATTTCCCTTTCCGCTTCATCGACATCAGTTTCCGCTAGAACGAGACATCTGTAGGCAGTTGGATTATGAAAAGATGATGCAAGTTTGAGCGAATAATCGTAATCCCCCCCATTTAATGCGATAAAGAAAATGTCCTCGTTACTTAGGCCAGCTTTCCTTGCGATCTCAATAGCATCACCAATATTCCCCTTATTTATCATTTTTGATATTCTAAGTTCAATAGGTTGTTCTTCCGGTGATATGCTATCCAGCACCTCAATGTATTCCTCCAGCATATTTCCCTCGACGCTGTCCGGGTCCATTGAAAGAATTTCCTTGATCTTTGCCTTGGCCAGATCAATTTTTCCATCATCTATCAGCATCTTTGCCTCTATTGAATATAACCTGGGCTCATTAGGGAGGACGTTCTTTGCCTCTTCGAGCATCTCGAGCCTCCCCTCATTTATCATGTGGATGTACGCTTCAAGGATCCTCTCTCTATCTCCAGTTTTCCTAAGTAATTCCAAATATTTTTTCTGACTTATTTCATCTCCTTCATAGAAGTTCATCAGTCTTTCTGCTATCTCCGCGTTGTTCGGATTTAGTTCAAGGGCCTTATTATAAGCGTTTATGGCATCTTCCCTCTTACCATTTCTTTCATAAACTTCTCCTAGCGCAACCTGAAGTTCATCGCTGCCTGGATTACCCTCAATCGCCTCCTTCAGTAACTTTTCAAGGGAAAGTGTATCTTCTCCTCTCTCAAGAAAAAGTTTAGCATACGAATAAATTCCCTTAGAGTTTGACGGATCAAACTTTAAAGCAAGTTCAAAACTCGATCTAGACAGTTCAATATTTTCAAGCATGACTAGAGTATTGCTGATTGAATATAAAATGTCAGAAATATTTTTTCTCTCTGTTTCAGGGACTTGGTCAGCATTAAGGTTCGCTAGAGAATCAAGTGCTTTTTTATATAAGGTAACGGCCTCCTCTTTTTTCCCGTCCTTTTCTACGTTCTTTGCATGGGCGTAAGCAGAGGAGAAAGAGTCAACTACTGCCTTTATACTGCGCGGTGCAGTTGTCTTGTCAGTACTTCTTCTAAATAACGGCACGTCCAGCCACTTTTTCCTTATCTATTCTTTCCTTTAAGAATGTTATCATGTTTTTAGGTGTATCTTCTAAACACTTCTGCTAGTCTCTTCACACCTTCAACAATGTCCTCATCGGTGCTGTATGTGAAATTCAGTCTCATTGATTCGTGATTGCTTTCGTCAAAATAAAATGCCGAACCGACGACATAAGCTACCTTCATCTCCATGGCCTTCTGGAACAGTTTGTCCGTATTCGCCCCCTTCTTTGTCACCCAAGTGAACATACCCCCCTTAGGCCTGGTATACTCTACGTCACCCGGGAAGTATTCTTCAAATGATTCTATCATCATATCTCTCTTATGCCTGTAAAGGGAGATGATCTTCGGTATCTGCCTGTCCATATACCCCTTCGTAACATATCCTTCTGCAATGTATTCCGAAATGGTACTGGATGCAAGGTCCACTGCCTGTTTTGCGAGATTCAACTTCTCCACGATGTCCTTGGTTGCTATCACATACCCAAGCCTGAATCCAGGTGCGAGTACCTTAGAGAACGTACTGAGGTAGACGACGCTCCCATCTCTGTCCATAGACTTGATTGATGGAATCTTGCTACCTTCGAACCTGAGATTTCCATAAGGATCATCCTCTATGATGATTATACCTCTCTCACTCGCTATCTCCAGCAGCTCTCTCCTCCTTTCATAGCTCATTGTAATGCCCGTTGGATTCTGGAAATTCGGAATCACGTATATGAATCTGGGATCAGGGTAGTCCTTCAACGTTTTCCTCAGTTCATCCACAATGATTCCATCATCATCCATAGGAACTCCGATCATGTTGATGTTGGAAGCCCTAAGGGCAGTGATAGTTCCCGTGTATGTCGGCGCCTCGCTTATAACGTACTCACCCGGATTCGCAAATATCTTTCCAAGCATGTACAGTGCCTCCTGCGACCCGGTGGTCTGGAGAATTTCTTCGGGCAAACAGTCAATGTCTTCCTTGATCCTCATTCTTTCAGCGAGTGCCCTGTTCAGGGATTTCAGGCCTTCTGTAGCCCCGTATTGCAGCATCTTCTTTCCATTAATTTTCAGCTGCTCCTCGAAGATTTCTTTCAACTCTTCCAGCGGGAACGATTCAGGGTTTGGCAGTCCGCCTCCAAAGGATATAATGTCCGGGCTCTCTGTAACCCTGAGAAGCATTCTTATAGCTGACGGTTTCATCGTCCCAGCCAGATCTGAAAACTTCTTGTTAAGGGGATTATTCATGGCCATGCCCCTGAATTCCAGCGTTATGTAAAAATGTTTTGCAATGGACCGTTATCATAAGTCATTCATTTTGTCCAGAACTGGCCTCAGAATCGTAGCAGAGTGAAATTTCTCCCCGTAGATTACCTTCTTTATTACGCCACCTATGACTTTCATTTCTTGGGGCCTCAACCCCCTCATTGTTGCCTCATTGAGGCCAACCCGCCCGATCCTGTCGATCAATATGTGGTGTCTCTCCAGTTTTCTTGACAACTCTGCGGGATTCTCGTGATCGAGCATGAACATGCAACTTTCGGTTACCTCTGGTTCATTCACAAAATGTACCTGAAACTCCCGAAGAGTCTTGATCAGTGCCTCTGTGTTCTTGATGCAACGCACGCCATAATCACTTCTCTCTAGAAACTCAAAGGAAATTCCCAGTGCAGCTATCCTCGCCAGATGAAAATTATCGTAATATTTCCAGATGACTTGTTCCTTTATCTTGTTCTCAAACTCACCCTTGCCGATTATAATGCCCCCTTGCGGACCCGGGAAATTCTTATGGGTGCTACCATACAGGATATCCACCAGGTCCAGGTCTTTCTGGAATAATCCTTGAGACAATAGCCCCAGAACGTGGGATGCATCATAAAGGATCAATGAATCTGGGAAAAACTTCCTTAATTTTTTCAGGTCATATGGATGGAAGAAGACGCTGGCTCCCAGAACCAGGGCGGCATAGTCAGTTTCAATCCCGCCCAATTTTTCGTAATCTATCTTCCAGTTCTTCATTGGAAATTTTCTTCCCTTGAGGCCGAACATTCTTGGAAGATAAATGGACTCGTAGCCGTCATATCCACCCCATTCCTGCGGGATGTAAAGGAAACTGTCTCCTTTCTTTAACAAATTTCCCAAAACTTGCATTGCAGCAAGATGTCCTGAAATTGGCCTCACATCAGCAAAATCCATTTTAAATGACAATGCTGCAAGTTTCTCTGTTCTCTCAATCAATTCCTCTGAAAATCTTGTGCCCGCATAAGCGTTGTCCATCTTACTTCCCCTGTACTCAGAATCCATGCTGAGAGAATACCTGTGGTTGAAATCTGAAGATAGCGCCATTGTGGCATTCCTGGTCATAACGTTCTCGGATGGTTGCAGGGGAACCACAGATCTTCTTAGATTTTCTTGTTTCTTAAGCAAATCAGAGATGGAGGGCATACACCATGATCGTTTCATTAGAAATATATGTGTTTGTTATCTCGTAATTCCTTTTTCATTAACCTTGTGCAATATTCACATAACATTTAGAACAGCGTCGAAAATGGCTCGATTGAAAATTCGGGGGGTCCAGGTACAAATTAGAAAAAGAAGGGAATTGTTAGCCTTAAGCCAATGGAAATGGATGATAGATAGAGGATAAATGTGGACAAATGACAGCCCATTACTGGTCAGACTTGCATTTATTTTTATTGACATAAATATCGTATACCATGTGGTTTGTAGAAGGGGAATAGCTTTTTACCTTTCTGGACTCATACTTGACGACCTCCTTCAGTTGATCCAGTTTCCTCCCTATTAGCTCGCTATTTCTTCTTTCGGCTGCGTGCAGGTGGATTGTTCCCTCATTTTTGAGAATCCTGAAGGCTTTGGCCAGGAACTGGAGCGAATCAAAGTGACCCATTATGACTCTATCAGCGACATTCTCATATGGAAAGTCGCCGGAATTTCCAAAGTACGGGAAGAGATTCTCCGCGTGGTTCAGTTTCTTGTTCATTATTAAATAGTGGAACGACACCGGATTTATTTCGCAGGAGTATATTCTTTTGACCCTGGGCGCTATCGGGATTGAGAAGTATCCAATTCCTGCAAACATATCAACTACTGTTTCTCCCAACCTCACCTTTCCTGTCAATCTGTGGCGTTCAAATTTGTTTCCCTTTGAAAACATGATAACAGACGGGTCAAATCTGTAGATTATTCCGTCCTCCACGTTAGTCATCGGGGTTCTCACCCCTGCCAACAGTTCTGTGGAAGGAATCCTCATAGCGTCATCAATTCTGCCAATTTCGTAAACAGACCATAATTTCAGGGTAGCCAGATAAGCTTTGGCAATTTTCCCTTTATTTTCAGGAGAATTATTCCTAAAGTTTATAATGATAGATTTACCTATAATCTGGAAATTTCGGGGAAGGTCCTTCTCAGGAATACCTGTAATGGTGGATATCTTGTCATATAGATCAACTCTTCTCATAAGGTCTCACCTTAAGGAGTATCCATAAAATTCCTGCAATAAGCGAAAGAAACGAGAAATAAAGGAACATTGAGTTGAGTCCAACAAGCGATGCAATGGAGGCAGTGGCAAAAGGGGCCGCAATGCCACCAAGATTCCCCCATGAATTCATCCATCCGCCAACAAGTGCCGAGCTATCTTTTCCAGCTAACCTTGTAGAATATCTCCACGAAGAGAGAAGAATTGGATTAAGGAGAGATAAGATCACTGTCACCATTATGAGGAAGATGTACTGGTTATGGAAGAATGCGATCGAAATCATGGAGAAGAAAAGGACGAAATAGGATGCCACAGTTATAACTGCATCTCTTTTGGCTCTATCTAAAATGTAGCCTGAGATGATGGCGGTAAAACCCATCAGGATCCAGGGGGCAGAATAGAACACAAAGTTCCCTTGCTCAATTCCATATCTGTCGACAAGAAATGATGGATACCATGTCAGGAAGACGTAGAAGAGGAAGTCATAGAGAAAAAATGTAACTCCAAATATCCACAAATTAGGGTTCCGCAGAATTGACCATCTGGCTTTTTGCTCTATCTTTTTGAATTCTGTCTTCAGGAATGTGAGGATCGTCCCAGTTATTATTCCCGCAACTACGAAGATCGCGATTGGAAAGATGAGGACTGGCTCCAACTTGAACAGTGAAAATGCAACAAACGGCACCACGGCTGGTGACATATCTGCAAGGAATGAAACATACCCAGTTGCCTTACCATATTCTTCGTCGTCGTAATGCAGTCTTACAAGGAACATGATGGATGGGAATATCGGCCCCTGGGATAAGCCCATAAGAAATGCGAGAACCACTGCCTCCCCAAAGGATCTCTCCTCCGTCAGCAGTAATAGGAATATAGACCATAGAACGAGGGAAATCCCTGATATTCTTGCAGGGCCAAATCTCTCAGAAAGCTTTCCTCCAGGTATTTGCATTATGGTGTAGCCGATGTAGAATGATGAGAAAAGGATTGAAAATATGACTTTTGAACTTATTCCATAATTTGTCATGAACTGGGTATACATCACCGAAATTGCATATCTGTCCCCCAGAGCGAAAAAACCGGCAAGGGCTGCGAGGACGATAATGGGGACTCTCTTCATATAGTCCCAATCTCTCTCAGTTTTTCCGGAAGGTATTTGTCGGTAACGAAATCAAGGCCATACTTGGCGAGCGCCTGTTGTTCAGCCTTTCTTCCAAGTCTCAGCATTTCAGTTATCTCCCCCTTCCAGAATGGAATGTTAAATCTAGGGTCTTCCAATTCTGCATTTAGTGCCTCTACGTCCTTATCACTCAGCTTATCTGTAGGGAGATCATATCTCGTGATGTCGGTGGCAGTGATCCCAACAAACTCGGAACTCGGTGTTGCCAGAATATCGGATATGTGCGCGGTCTTTATTGCGCCATAGGCAATTGAAGCAAATATCCTGAAGCTCCAAGGGTCCCCATCCGTGAATACCACTATGGGAACGTTCAGCTCTTTGTTTAATCTGTTGATCAATCTCTTGGTGCTCCTAGAAGGCTGTCCCTTCACGTGAACGAGAAGACTTCTCATCTTTTCGTCAAACCTATTTTCAACAAGTCTGTCAAACATACCTCCTGTTTCGATTGCCAGCACAAAATCAACGTCATGTGACTCAAATTGTATTTTCTCGGGCTCAACATTGTAGGGTATTGTGTAACCAGCATCCCCCACATCATCCCTGCAGTTAAGTCTCTTCCATTCACCTTTCCTGTTCATTTCCTTCAGGGTGATGTTTCCAATAACCGAAGCACCGCTCTCTTCAGGCCTGAGCCTCATCTCCTCCCTTAGAAGGCTCGTTATCACCTCCAGATCCTCGGTCATCAGGTCAGACTCATCCTGGCTCTCAAACTTCCCCAGATTCCATCCCTCGGAGATATAATACATCTCTCTCAGAGTTGAGGTCTTTCCACCAGCATCCATTTCATCAATGAAGTCCATGATGTAAAGCATTTTCAGGATGCTTTTTGCAGAACTTGCTTTGGACGCATATCTGCTAACAATGTTATTTCCATATTTCCAGACCCCAGATAAATTGTCAAACACAATATTTTCCTTATTCCTGGATTTCAACTCAACTTTTGGCACCTGTCCTGCTGCCATTTCATCGTATATTTTCTTCACCAAATCCTTTAGTTTCTCATTCATTCTTGAACACCTCCGGCAAAGAATAAGCTCCAAGGAGAAGTTTATCAGGAAGTCCGGCATAAATTTCTGACGAATCAATCATTTCTCTTGAGAATCTCAGCGTTATTTTTTCAAAAGGCCTAAGGTTCTTCACATTTTCCCTTTCTTCTCTCTCCCCCTTTAGGACTACAGCAAAGCTCTTTTGAGTCTCTGTGAAGTTAGTCACTGTAAGTTTTCCCTCCTCTTCCCTGAAAGCAATCACTCCCATGACTTTTGAGATGATGGGACGGATATCTGGTTCTTCCAGTTTTAGTATTGATGCAGCCTTGGAACCTATGGCAGGCAGGATTTGCTCTATAAGGGAGAATTTCTCTTCGATGTGACTTTTGTGCTCCTCTTTCCTCCTCATTGCCCTGATCTGTCTTCCAATTCCCTTTAGCACGATATCAAGTGCTTCAAGTATCTCAGGAACAGGGGCAATGGCTTCTTTTGCCTCGGACGTGTAGGGGATCTTTGTGCTGGCAATGTGAACAACAATTATTACCGGTCCAATTGGGAGCTGGTCCTTCACAGGTTGCGACAATCCATATTGGTTCCACGCTACGGTCGAAATTGCCTTGGTAATCGCACAACTACCTGGTTGATATAGAAGGGGGACCCTGTTTGCGAATCTCATAACCTTTACTGGCTCTTCTTTTGGTATATTCCCACCATAGACAGCAATGGCTTCTATGGTGAATGGATGCCCAGAAAAAACGAATGGCCCCTTAGTCACCGGCATCGAGAAGTAAGCAGGGTGAAGATCATCGAAAGCATTTGATACGCTCTTGTAAAGCGCCTCCTCACCAATAGGAGAAAGGCATTCCTTATTGGGTTCCATGAACTGGTAGTTTCTCATTACGTTCCACAGAATCTCAAATTCCTTCTGGGTCATCGATGATATTTTTGCAGACTTGAGGTTTGCCAGCCCTATTATCTCCTTTGCTGTCTGCGAAGTCACCCTGGAAAAATTCTCAGACAGCACCTTTTCAATCGGCGCATCCTCGTTTTCCCTGAATATGGACATCAGCTCGCCCAGCTCCACTCCATGTGGGTGTGGCTTGACTGCAACAGGAATGACGGGGCTCTCATTCACGCTTCTGATCAGGTCTATTTTCTTATCCGGGAGAGAGAGATGGAATGTAGCGTGGGGGTTTGCAATTGCTGTTTCCCTGATGTATTCCTCCACTGACTGCTTCCCGGAAACCAACTTCCCTTTCAAAATAAGAGAAATCCTGAGCCCTGTTTCAACATTCCAAACAAAAGGTTCAACTTTGTGTACGTCTGGCTCATTCCTTTTTATGTTTATTTCCATAACAAAATGAAATCCGGTTAGGTCATCTTTTGTTTTTGTCCAGATTTCTGTTGGCTGGCCTGTAGTCTTCTGGGCGTACATTATGGCGGCCGAAATCCCTAACCCCTGTTGGCCCCTAGTCTGTCTCACAATATGAAAACGGGAACCGTAGAGCATTTTTCCAAAGGAATCAGCAACTTCCCTTCTCGGGATTCCAGGACCATTGTCAGCGACGGTCACCCTAAATTTATCGTTCTCAACATTCTCAACTACCACGGTAATTTCAGGCATTATGCCAAAGTCTCCGCAGGCGTCTAGAGAGTTGTCTACCGCCTCTTTTACAGTCATAAACAGAGCTTTTTGCGGGGAGTCAAAACCCAGCATCTGCTTATTCTTGTCAAAGAATTCTGAGATGCTTACAGCTTTTCTTTCCGGGATTACCTGTTTCATATTTCAACGGATTTGGGATTAATTCTGTATTTATTTACATTTGCTGCCATTTTCTGGAAGAAAAAGCTTGCCATTTCCTGGGAGTACACCAGCAAAGAATTCATCCCCTTGACCGATCCTTCAATGCATGTCTCAACAGGCGCAAGTATATTGGAGCCTAAATTTGCCCTATCGCAAAATGTTTTTGCTGTTATTCCAAATGAGCCTATAACGGTAATATCATTTTTTTCAACGAATTTTTTAATTCTCCTCAATTTTTCGTCATTATGATAATCGGAGATGTCTACGTGGAGGAAGTAGAAATATCCTCTTTTGACTTCGATGATTCCTTCGAGATTACTGACTATGAGTGGATCCCCCTTTGCTGCATCTTGCGTCGAGATTCCAGAGGATGATGATTTTACATCCTTGGATGCGATAAGCATTCCATCTTCCATTCTTAGGAACACTCTGTCTTTTTTGTTGATCTTCCCTGAGGCGATCGCCTCGCAACTTGATATAATTCCAGTCTCTCCGTAGGCTTCATCCACGAAATTTGACAGATTGGCAAGAAACTTCTGAATAAAGGCAACTCCGTGAGTGGTTGGATCAAGTTTTTTGTCAACCAGTCCTTCTTTTTGGAGATTCTTGATGTATAACGACGTTCCCTGAGGAGTTATATTCAGTGAACTGGAAATTTCCTTTAATCTCTTTTTCCCCTTGAGCAGTTCAATCAGTACGAGGACCCTGGTAAATGCCCCTTTATCTCTCAGCTCAAGAATATTTCTCATATGAGAATATAATCAATTAACTAATATACTTAGACCCAGTTCAGCCTCTCAATCTTCCTGTCTTCCTTTGTTTCCTTCTTGAACTTCTTGTAATGCTCTTTGCATAGGTGGACTTTTGTCTTTGAAGTTCCCAGTGAGAATAGCTTATCAGCTTCCTTACGACTCACAGTCTTAAATTTTGGGTTGATGCACCCTGTTACGTCGCACTTTTCTTCCACTTCCAATTATTTATTCTACGTTTATAATCTTTTATACTCTCAAGTGACGAGAATAAAATTTTAATACAAGTGCACCATTACGTCCGAGGAGGGGCAGTGAACATGAAAATGTTAAGCATACTGCTAATAGCAGTATTAGCAGTCTCTATGCCTGTTACAATTGTGCATGGCCAGGCGAATTTGGACATAAAAGCACCAGCTGTTACTAATAACTCCACTCAAATAAATGGCATCGTACAAAGAGCATTTGGATTGGTGGCGGGAGTTTCTGGGCTTATAATTGCCATCTTGTGGGTTCCTATAGCGGTCGGGTACTTTTCCAAGGACCTTGACAGAAAGGCAGATGCAAAGGAGAGGACCAAGGACGCCTTAATCGGTACCGTACTTTTCGTGATGGCGATCAGCGGAGTGCTCTACGCAGTGGTGCATTTCATAGTGGTCGGATAGCGAAGATCTGATATGGATATCGTTGGGACAATAGTATCAGCAATAGTCAAGGCTCTAGGCTACGTTATTTCTGCAGTAGTCCTGGCAGCAAGGCCAATACTCGTCTCACTCTATAACCAGTTCATATCTAGGGATCTATTGCGCCCAGGTGAAGCATACCCCAATATCACCTCGGGAACTCTTGGAAGCGGGGTGCAGTATCTTTACTATTACACATTATTCCAGATATATGACCCGGTACTGACGCTGATACTGGTGGCACTTGGGATATTAATACTTTTGAACAGCAGCCTGAATCTGGGGTACAATCTGAAACATATTTGGATTAAAATTCTACTTATAATTATTGTTTCAAACCTGGCCTTCTTTCTGGCAGAGGACTTGATATTCTTGGCAGGAATCATATATTCCACTCTTTGGACCTATGGGGGGAGCAATCACAATTTTGCAAATGGTAACAACATTCTGGGAGGCTTACAACTCGGTGGTAGTGCTGGCGCCGATGTAAGTTTCCTGATTCTTGTTATATTCATTTTTCTTATGCTTTTCCTCCTAATCTACCTTGCATTCAGACTGGCGATTCTTTACACATTTCCCATCATTCTTCCAATCTTCTCCATTTTCTACTTACTTCCACAGACACAGGAGCTTGCTAAGAGAAGCTGGGATATATTCATTGATTCCGTATTTGCCCCAGTTCTGATGGCCTTTCCCCTGATTCTATCAACTTATGTCAAAAATAACAGCATGTTGACATTGGGTTTCCTGGCGCTGACAGACGCTATTCCTATACTTTTGTCTAAATCTGGTTCCTCAAAGATTGCAGGACTATTTCTCGGTCAATCTGTCTCAACCGCTGCCCAAAAGTCAATGAGTTATGCCAAAACAGGCTACAGAACGGCAATGACTGCAGCGACTACTGCTTATGGCGGAGGAGCTCAGCTGATCAGTCAGATTTCGGCTTCAAAAAAAGAGACCTCTGGAACGATCAGACAATTTTCGGATAGGCTCTCAAGCACCAAGCAGCAGAGTTACTCCGAATCAATGTTTTTCAAACCAATTGCAAATGGAAATCCAAAGGAACCACTTTTTCACGAAGATAATTCACATTCTTCCACGTTAGGGAAGGCATCCTGATGACAAGACTTCTTAAGTTCAAGACGAGCTCCCTGAAAATAGGGCCACTGAGTGATGCTATATTATTCAGAGCTCTCCTGCTGGCTGGAATTCTGATAATATCCCTTTTTATTTTCGGAATGTGGGGTGCAGTAGTCACTTTATTAGCTCCTGTATTACTGCTACGCATCGGGGATGATTTCCTCGATGAGTATCTCTTCAAGAAAATAAAGGGTGGAGAGGAAGTTATACTTACCACTTTAAGCAAGGAATACGATCTTTACGAACTGTTTACCATGACTTTCAGCTTCTCTGAACCCCAGGATAAGGGGATACTTGAACAATGGATCACCCTGCTGAACAATTTCAAAAATGATCTTCTTCTCATAAGGTTCCCCTACAGATTCCCGGTCGAAAGATATATTGTTGGAAGGGGGGAATATGATAGTCTATTCAACGAAGAGGAATTTTACGTTGACGCTTATTTCATCGCCGTAAAGAAAAATCATTCAGAGGATTTCGAGAAGTCAGTAGGTGCTGCTGGCCTTACTTACAGGAAAGTGAGTGAAGAGGAGGAAGAATATATTGGAAGCTCAATCTAGCACCGTCATAAAGTCGTTCCAGAAGGAAGATTACTTAGTCAGGAAAGGCAAGGCGATAACGTACATTGAAATCAAAGATATGCCATTCGAACTGAGGGATAATTTCAAGCTTAAATTGGCGACTGAAAATCCACAGGTGGGACAGATAATACAGATACATCCTGTTCCTGAAAGAAACACCTGGAATTTGCTGAATAGGGAATTGGAGAAACTCTTCCTGAATCTTACTGGAAAGCAGAGAATTGGTGACAGGGAGACAGAGAATCATAAGATAATGCTGGATAACCTCAATAGATTGAAGGAGGACGTTGCATCAGGGAAAGAAACCATTGTGAAGTATTCCATGGCTTATTTCATACGGGGGGAACCAATTAAACTCAGACGTACGAAGAAATTATCTATCAACTATCTCAGGAACATTGGAGTAAGGCCTGTGGTTAAGATATCTTGCGATAGCAGGGTCAGGAATCAAATAATAGAGGGCAAATTGGATGGAATATACTTGAATGTTGCCTCTGCGGCACACATAATTCCTTTTAATAACGGGTACCTTTTCCAAAGTGGGGGGACATTTTATGGGATTGACGAATTGACAAATGCCCCCGTATTCATTGAAAGGAGCAAATTTCCTTCTTCACACGAATTGGTCGTTGGAATGACCGGTTTTGGGAAATCCTTCTTCGTCAAGACTACCATGTTTAGGGAAAAAGTGTCAAGGAAGGTCAGAATAAAGATCATCGACCCACTTGATGAGTACAAAAGCCTTGGAGAGGCACTTGGTTCAACTAATGTGGATCTAATGAACCTAAAAATGAGCATGCTTGAAAAGGTGGAATTTCTTACGGTAAAGGAAAATGTAGATCGCTCTCTGGCCCTGCTGATGTCACTTTTTGAATTAAAAACAGAAGATAGAGGGGTGATAGACACAGCACTTACTATAATGTATGAGAAGGGGGAGAACCTGCAATTCCTACAGGATTATATCAGGAAACAAAGAATTGAAACTTACAACATTATTTCACCACTATTTGAAGGGTCGTTAAGGAAGTTCATTTCTGGAGAAAACCCAGACCTCACTGGAGACATCGTGATGAATCTGGGGAATGTGCCTAAGAGGTTGCTACCGTTCTACATGCTGCTCTCTTTAGATCTGATTATGAGATCGCATGACTCAGACATTACGAATCTCGTGATAGACGAGGCACATTATCTATTGCAGGATGATACCGTCGGCACCCTGGAGAGATACCTGAGACACGCGAGGCATGGAAACGTATCAATGATCCTCATATCACAGTCCGCAAACGATTTCACCAGATCAAAATCTACCGTTTCTGTCCTCGAAAACTGCTCAATACACGTTTTGTTAAAACACCAGAACATAACAAGGGAGATGGCAGAATTTTACAACATTGACGAGAAACTTGATGACTTCCTCAGAAATGGTGCGGGCTTTAACGGGAAAGATTCTCTTGCCATGCTGAAGATGCCGGGATACAATTCTATATTGAGAATCAGGTCAAATCCGGAGGAGATGAGAATAGTCAATGGCTTACGCAAGGATTGAGAGTTCCACACGAATCGTTCAGGGAAATCCATTTCTAATTTCATATCTCAAAAGCGGCAAGGTGCTGAAATTGCTATTTTTAAAGGAGAAGGGTTGCCCGTCCAGATTCTACGTAAATGAGGAAAGTGCAGGAGTTTTCCAAAGCAGCGGATTCATAATCGGAAATAAAATCGACTTCAAAAGGAAGGGGAGGAAGATCGTGGTAAATGGCGACTCAAGGTTTCTCATCCTACCAGAACAAAACATAGGAGACAGAATTTCAGAGCTTCTTAATGAGGAAGAGGCAGGTTACATTGAATTTGTTTTCAGGTCGCACCATTTCACATCTTCAAAGAAACATGACAAGTTGGTATTTGACGAAAACTTCCAGAAGATGAGGGAGAGACATGGTTGGAAAGTTATAGCAAAATTCGAGAATGCAGCACTAGGAGGGTACCTGAAACACATTTTCTCTGGCCCTTCCATCCGCACTAAAGCAACTAAATGGGGGTTCAATCACCCAGTCCTTGCCATATGGGAAATAAACTATTTTCTGCCGTCAAAGGTGAACCCGTCCGGGCAGAATGGAATAAAGATAGGAACTACAAAGAAGGCTGGAGACATATATCTTGATCATGAGAAAAATTTCCACTCACTGCTGGTTGGCTCGACCGGGAGTGGCAAGAGCACAATGGTTGTGAACATAATATCAGAAATAGTCAAGAATAAACTCGGAAAGGTCATTCTGATAGACCCTCATGGTGATACTTCAAGGCAGGTGGAAAAAATTGAAGCGAAGAAGTTCACAATCTCTCCCCAGTCAGGTACAGGCGTCAACGTATTGAAAACGAGTGAGAGCAAAGGAGTGAACTACAGAGTGGCAGAGGATTTCGTTTCAATATTGAAATCAACGAGAGAAATGCAGTACACGGAGTCATTTGTGGGCCCCAGAATGGAGGACCTGATCTCGAGGGGCATTTATTCCATGACGGAAGTTAAAAAGGTTACGATAAGCGACTTTTATAATGCAATAAAAAACGAAGACTCCAGAAGCAAATTAAGAGAGCTGGCATCTGAAGACAGCACAAGAGATTTCCTGGATGAACTGGAGACCCTACCAAGGGAGGAGATCATAGGGACGGAAAGGGCTCTAGGAAGAATAGCTTTGGATCCATTTATCAGGTCATATATTTGCAACCCTGAGGACAATGGAATTCTGAACGGGGCGCTGGACGAAGACGACTTGATCTTGATCAATTTAGACAGGGGGATAATAGGTTATGAAGACTCCAGAATACTGTCAAACATATTTGCAGTATACATATGGTTCCTTCTTTCGACGCGGAGAACTGGAAACTATTTCTTCTTCCTTGAAGAAGCCCAGGACTACCAATCTAGGCTCATCTCCGACATGATTTCTTCAGGTAGAAAATTTGGTTTGAGAATATTCTTTGTGACAACGTCATTCAAGGGAATTTCATCAAACCTTGAGGCAATGTTCTTTTCGAATATATCAAATTACATTATTTTCAGGATGACAGAGCCGGACAAGAATGAATTTGTCAATTTCATGGGGGAGAAGTTTCAATTTCCTTCAGAGCCGCGCAAATTCATCCTGCTCTCTGGAGGCATGCAATTAAGCGGGGAGACTGATGCCGTCAGTTTTTCGCCAGGTAAAAGCGGCTTCACGGTATCTAATTACAAGTTTGTGACAGAACAAAGCTCAGACGAACTTAGAGGGAAACTGCAAGGGATATTCGAACTGTTCGATGAATGCGAGAATTTATTTTTCGTTTTTGAAGTGTTTGCAAAATACCTGAACACATATGAAAAGAAGGTAGTAATCCAGGAAGTCAAGGAAATGTCAAGAAACAACCCAAAGGTACATTATGTCGGAAGAACGAGACTTGACACGGAGGGGATCACCGGCAGATTCGAGATCTTTGAGTACAGCGGAAGCGGCAAGGGCACCAACCGATTGCCAGATATTTTCCTCAGGGTAAGCGAAGGAATAGAAAAGGAACTAAAAAAGAAATGACTTTATTTCTAGAATATATAGACAGCAAATGAAAGGGGACATTAACAGGAATTTCCTCAATTCAATGGTTAGACTGGAGATAAAGAATATAGAGCTCACAGAGGTTCCCTCCACCTTCTATAAGGACGTTAAGAACTATCTTGATGACCTAAGGACAAGAATAGAGACAGAAACAATAAAGAAGAATTCGAGGACCGCCTCAAGGCTTAACCAGGAAATGGAGGACTCAGAAGGATTCCTTAAGCGAATAGTGGAACAGAGGATATCAAAAATATTGCAAGCAAGAGCATTGAGTGACAAGGAGATGATAGAGGGGAAATTAACCCCTGAAGAACAGATATTTTATGAAAACCTCTCCAATGCTGTTTCTGATTTTTCTGAGGAGCTGCTAAAAGGGGAAATAATACTGGAGAAGAACGAACAGAAAGAGAAAACGGAAAAGCCCGAGGTGACTGACACGAAAGAAGAAAAAGAGGAAGAAAAATTCTCAATAGTCCATATTCTTCAGGATATCCCAGACGTTTCCATCATGGGACGCAAACTTATTTTAAGGAAGGAAGACATAGTTACTTTACCGGAAAAATATGCTGACATAATTAACAAGCAGGGACTAGGAAAAAAGCTGACCTGAACCTGATAAGAAATCTATATATACAGTGTATTGCTATAGTTGTTTTGCTCATTGTGCACCTGGTGAATATATCATCAGGGAAGGACTGAAATCCAATTTTGGATTAATGAAGGTCAGCATAGGATTAAGATATAGAGATTGGAGTGTAACAGTAAACAGGCCACTTGGGGGATGGCTCGGCTCGAGCGCTGAGGAAGACCGTGCCAAGCTGCGATATGCTTCGGGGAGGCGCATGGAGCCTAAGATCCGAAGATCGTCGAATGGGAATTCCTTCCCCGCAAGGGGAACTCCCGAAAGGGAGAGGGAACCCCGGGAATTGAAACATCTTAGTACCGGGTGGAAAAGAAACCAATAGGGATGCCGTTAGTAAGGGCGACCGAAAGCGGCAGAGGGCAAACCGAATAGCCTATTGAAAAATAGGAAAGATGTGGAGTTCGGAGTCAAACTAATGCCCTGAATCAAAAGTTCAAACCTTCTGGAAAGAAGTACCTTAGAGGGTGATAGTCCCGTGAACGCAATGATTCGAGCTACAAGTTTGAATTTCCAGAGTACCGTGCGTCGGTTTCCGCGCGGGAATAAGGGTCTCACTAAGATCCAACCCTAAATACGTCCCGAGTCCGATAGCATACTAGTACCGCGAGGGAAAGCTGAAAAGTAGCCCGAAAGGGTGATGAAAAGGACCTGAAACCAAGTGGCTATAAACTTGCAAGGCATGAAAGAGATGAAGTCTTTGACAGATCAGTGTCTTGCTATCCGTGTTGAAGAACGGGCCAGGGAGTTCTAATCAGCGGCGAGGCTAATTCCATAATGGAAGGAGCCGGAGCGAAAGCAACATGCCCGCACCGAAAGGGAGGGGCGACGTGGGCTCGCGTGAAGTCGCTGGTGGGAGACCCGAAGCCGGTCGATCTAATCCTGGGCAGGTTGAAGCCTAGCGAAAGCTGGGTGGAGGACCGAGCTGGTTCTGATGTGCAAATCGTTCAGTTGACCTGGGATTAGGGGTTAAAGGCTAATCTAGGCCGGTATTAGCGGGTTCCCCTCGAGACTACCCGCAGGTAGACCTGGACGGAGACGTCTGGTGGAGTAGAGAAATGTATAGGGTAAGCTAACCCGAAAGGGTTGGCCCTCTTAACAAACTCCGAAACTGCCAGAGTCGTAGAAGTCCGGTGCTAGGGGATCGGGATAAGCTTGATCCCCGAGAGGAAAAGAATCCAGACGAAGGTTAAGGTCCCCAAATTATAGTTAAGTGTAACCTAAAGGATGTCCGTAACCCAAGACAGTTGGGAGGTTGGCTTAGAAGCAGCCATCCTTTAAAGAGTGCGTAACAGCTCACCCACCGAGGTTATGGGCTCCGAAGATGGACGGGACTAAACTATATACCGATACCTTCGGACACCGAGAGGTGATTCGGTAGAGGGGCGTGCTGCCGGGGCAGAAGTATCTTCGAGAGAAGGTATGGACCCGACAGTATCGCGGATCCTGGTGAAAGTAGCAGCATAGAGTCGTGAGAATCGACTCCGTCGAAAGGGCTAAGGGTTCCTCGGCAACGTTCGTCAGCCGAGGGTTAGCCGGTCCTAAGGTAATCCCTAACTCGAGATTACCGAAAGGGAAAACGATTAATATTTCGTTGCCTCGACTGTTTTGCCTAAACAATGACACTTCGGGATAGGCTGAATGGCCCCGTCAGGTCATTTATGATTATAATTCCATGGAGTACCGTAATGGTGAGAAGTGGAGGAAGAATCACGAGCTGCCCTAGTGGTGGTTCAGCTAATTCCGGGAGTCAGTGAAAAGTTGTTTAGGGTCAAGGTTGAGTCCGTACCAAGAACCGACACTGGTGCCCCTGGGTGAGAAGCCCAAGACGTATGGGACAAATCTACGCGAGGGAACTCGGCAAACTAGCTTCGTATCTTCGGTAGAAGGAGTGCCTACTTCGTGAAGAAGTAGGTCGCAGTGGCTAGGGGACTCCGACTGTTTAACAAAAACACAGATCGCAGCTAGCCCGAAAGGGTGAGTATTGCGGTTGAAGCCTGCCCAGTGGCGGTACCTGAAAACCCGGTACAACGGGGAGAAGGGCCGCTAAACGGCGGGGGTAACTATGACCCTCTTAAGGTAGCGTAATACCTAGCCGCTTAATTGGCGGCTTGCATGAAGGTCCAACGAGGGTCCCACTGTCCCCGCGTTGAGTCCCGTGAAATTGATGTACTGGTGCACAATCCAGTCTCTCCCACGTGAAAGCGAAGTCCCCGTGGAGCTTTACTGCAGCCTGTCGTTGTGATATGGTCCTGGATGTGTAGGGTAGGCGGGAACCGTCGAAGGATGCTCGTCAGGGCATCTGGAGGTACCGATGAAACACCGCCCTTCTGGGGTTATGTCACTAACCTGATGAAGGGACACCGATAGGTGGGCAGTTTGGGTGGGGCGCCACGCCCTCGAAAAGATAACAAGGGCCCCCAAAGGTTGGCTCAGAAGGGTCAGCAATCCTTCGTAGAGTGTAAGGGCAAAAGCCAGCTTGACTGGTTCACACACAATAAGGGAACCAGATACGAAAGTAAGGCCTAGCGAACCACCCAGTCCTCCTTAGTGGGGGCGGGTGATAAGAGAGAAGTTACCCCAGGGATAACTGAGTCGTCTCCGGCAAGAGTTCATATCGACCCGGAGG